>CAYLSS010000031.1:0-4388 GCA_964385765.1 uncultured Solibacteraceae bacterium | reverse complement strand
CCGCTGAGTCTCGGCACGCATCCGATCCAGAAACAACCGCGCATCCGCATCAAGCTCATCGCCGTAGTCTTCCAGCAAGGCCAGGCTCCAGCCGTCGATGCCGCGGAGCGGCGTGCGCAGATCGTGCGAAACCGAATAGGCGAAAGCTTCCAGTTCCTCGTTGGCAGCCTGGAGCTTGGCCGTACGGTCGCGGACTCGCTGTTCGAGTTCGACGTTCAGTTGCCGGATTTCGTCTTCGGCGGCCTTGCGGGCCGTGATGTCGGCGATTGTAATCACCCCAAGTAGCGGTTCGCCCTCTGTTGACCGGGCCAGCGTTCCCCCGCACTTGAAGATTCGCCGCCAATCACTGTCGCGCCGGCGAACATGGATCTCCACGTCCCGCAGCGTCTCACCCCGAAGAATGCGAGCAAGCGGCCACTCATCAACCGGCACAATGCCGCCGTCTGGTCGTGAGATCTCGAAGGTGTCGGCGAATTCCGGAAGTCGTCGCTGGCACTCCGCCAGGCTGGTGAAGCCGAGGAGCTCGAGGGCGGCCGGATTCCAATAAAACATCCCGCCGCCCAGGTCGGACACAACCAGACCCTCGGTCATGTGGCTGAGAATGGTCTCCAGTTGAGCCAGGTACCGCTCGCGCTCGCGATGGGCCTCGATCAGGGCCTGGTGCTCATGCTTTCTCTCGGTAATGTCCTGTACAGTGCCAAAGCCGCCCGAGGCCTCGCCCTGCTCGTCGAACTCCATCTCAGAACGCGCATAAACCCACTTCACCTCGCCATCCACGATGATCCGGTACTCGATGTCGCTAGGGCCTCCACCGAGCGCAGCCTGCCAGGCGCGGTCCACCCTATCGCGATCATCGGGATGCACTACGGCGAAGAACCTCTCACGGCGGCAGGACTCCTCCTCCTTCTTCGGAATTCCGAAAATCCGATGTGTCTCCTCGGAACAGACGAGCGTATTCTCCTGAAGGTCGAGCCTCCAGCTTCCGATGTGCGCGACAGCTTGTGCGCGCTCCAGGTCTGCTTGGGCCTCGCGCAGCGCCTGCTCCGCCCGTTTGCGCATCGTGACGTCGCGAATCACCGCCTGCCGGAGAACCCCGCTGCCGGTTGGAATAGTTCGCGAGCTGACCTCCACCAAGAGCTCGGACCCATCGGACCGCCGGTGCGACGCATCGAACCTTGCTCCGTCCTGCTGTTCTTCGATCCGGGGCCACGGATTCCCCAACTCCTGAACATTGAGCGTCAGGAGCTTTTCGCGAGGATATCCATACACCTCGACGGCGCGTTCGTTCGCCTCCACAATCCGTCCGTCTTCATCCAGAAACAGAATGATATCGTTGGCGTAGCGGTGCAGGTATTCATACTTCGCCGCGAGTATCCGCTGGCCCGCTTCCGCTCGATAGAGCTGGCGATAGTGGCGCGAATCACGCCGCGTCCATACGAGAGACACCGCCGACACACTAAGAAACAAAGACAAGAAGGTGATCAGTGCAAAGTCGCGTGTATGGGTTCGCAGTCCCGAAAACACCTCCGCGGAGTCTTTCTTCGCGACCAGAAACCAGGGTGAATCCGGAATGTGCCGTACCGCGGCCAGAACGGATACGCCGCGATAGTCCTTCCCCTCGAAAATTCCTTCGAAGCCCTCAACGGCTCGGGCCGAAGGCAGCTCGATCGTGGTGAGCGGGATCCGGAACTGCAGGGGCTCGTTGTCTCGATGCCGGAGCTTGTTCAGGAATACGATTTCCTCGTCTTCGCGGCAGACGATCAGCGTCTCTCCCGTCCGGCTCGGCGTGGGCCACGTCTGAAGCTGCGAATACAGGGAGCGGTGGGGATCGATGCGTAGCAGAATCAGACCCACAAGATTGGATTGTTCGTCATGCAGCGGCGCCACCACCGCAAGGTGGACTGAAAGGCCGTCGTGCGAGTGAAAGTTCTCAAAGAGAACCGTCCGCTCCTCGATGCCCCTCCGGACGTGGGCGGCGGCGTCTTCATCGAGCCCTGGAGAAAGAGGATCGGAAGACAGCGCGAGGCGCCCCGACGAGTCGAAGAGCATGACTCCGCCGTAGTCGTAGCGCCGCTTGATCTGTTCGAACCACTCCTGCAACCGCGCCTCCACGCTCGGTTCTGGCGCGTTGTTCAGGTATTCCGCGATATACTCCGCGAGCACAGTATTCGCCGCCAGAACGTGGGCGTCGCCGAGACGCTCGCGGCGCCACGCGGCGATAGCGTCCGTCTTCCCGTCGGCGATCGAAATCAACGCCTTCCCTTCCTCTTGCACCGCCCAGCGCCGCTGTATCCTGTCGAATTGCTTAACCAGGATTGCGCAGATGGCAAATGCCCCGATTAATAGACCGGCAAACAGCCGCCTCGAGTGGATAGACATTTTTTCGTATCCTATTATCTTTTATCATGAAATCTCTGCGATTGATATCGGGTTCATTTTTAACGATCTGAAATTTTTTCTGACCGTCGAAGCAAGTCCCGGCCCGACTTTGCCTGGGCTCGCTCCGGAATTCTGCTCGGAGGCGGCCTGCGTCCGCCTCCGGATCCTCGCACCTTCTGCCTCCCGTCGCCTGAAGCGTGTATACTGCGTTCAGGAAAATCAAAATCCCAATCTGGGCATAACAATAACTTGGAGGTGGAAGGGATGGCGTACATCATTGCCGAACCATGCATTGACACCAAAGACACAGCCTGCGTGGACGCCTGTCCGGTAGACTGCATTCACCCGAAGAAGGACACGGAGTATCCCGACGGTAGACCAACCTTCGACCAGGTGCCGCAACTCTACATCGACCCCACCGAATGCATTGACTGCGGCGCCTGCGTTCCTGTCTGTCCGGTGGAAGCCATCTTCGCCGAAGAGGACTTGCCCGAGGAATGGAGCGAATACATTGAGATCAATGCCAACTATGTCGACGGCGGAGAGTTTCAGAGCGACAAGTTTCAGATCTCGACAAGTGAGTAGTTCATTCCGGGGTCTCCCCGCCGGCGTTGTGCATCAGAGCAGTCGTCAAAACCGTGTCCAGTGCAGGCCAGTATGACGACGCCTTCCGGCTCACTCAGGACGGGTCGGCCGTAAAGGTCATCTTCCGACCGGAACTGACGGGAGAGGCGAGAAACTGAGACTCATGGACTCCAGGCCATGTCCGGGTCGAGCGGATAGATGGGACGCCGGACGTTCCGGTACCGGAGGTTCTCAATCCTCTGATTCGCAAAGCCCGGCGTAAGCATCATGATCGCACGGGGCGCAATGTCGCGCAGCGCCTGAAACAGGTAGCCCAGCTTCACGACCACGATCTTGTGCGCCAGCGGGTCGATCTCGACATCCCGGAAATCCTCGGGCGAGGTAAAGGAGCGCCTCGTCGCCAGCAGCACCAAAGTGACCCCGTCGACCTTGACCACCGCAGCCCGGCGACCCGTCGCCCGCGACTCCGGCGGCGTCAAGAAAACGACCTTCCCTGCGATCGGCAACGGCTTGCTGAAGACATGGTCGATCTTCCCGCCCACGGTGAGTTCGATCCTGGCTCCCACACCGGCCTTCTCACAGGCGCCGACAGCCTCGGGATCCACGATTCCCGCCAGGACCGCGTCCGGAACGTTGTGCGCCAGCAGGCGTTCGAGAACGAGGGTGCTGTCACCGGCGGCTCCGGCGGTCGTGTTGTCGCCGGAATCGGTGAGAAAGACGGTCGATTCCGGCGCGTTGAGGGCGGTGCGGATAGCGGCATCGGCCTCCATCGTTTCGACATCGAACTCGAGATCGTCGCGCTTGTTCCAGATCGCGGTGGCGAGACGATCGGCTTCCCGGCGGGCGCTATCGAGGTGCGATTCGTTAGCGGCCACCACCTGGACGCTCATGCCGGCGCGGGGAACGTCGGTCCATGGCATGCCCACGAAGATCGACGCGTCGAGTAGCCCCTCCTTGTCCGAGATCGCCTCCAACTGCTCGTGAAGCGACTTCAACGGCTCAACCGAGGTGATTCCCTTCTCCCCCGGGATCAGGATCGGTAGATCACGATAAGCGGTTGCCGGCAGCCGGCCGTTTCGAATCGCGTTTAGCAGAAGGCGGACCGCGCGTTCCCGAGTCTCCGCGCCGTCGACGTGCGGCGCCGTTCTGTAAGCAGTAAGCAGATCCAGCTCGTCGATCAGTTCCTGAGAGATGTTGCCGTGCAGATCGAAGCTGGCCGCGAACAGAGCGCCATCGCCGAAGATCTCGCGGAGGGCGCGGGCGAAATCAACCTGTGCATCCTCGTACCCCTCGACGTGCATCGCGCCGTGCAGGTCGAGGTAGACGCCGTCCACTTCGCCGGCCTCGCCGGCTGCGTGCAGGATCTCGTTCTTGAACCGCTCGTAGGTCTCCCGCTCAACCGTGCCGTAAGGCCGCGCGTAGGC
>CAYLSS010000030.1:6260-12196 GCA_964385765.1 uncultured Solibacteraceae bacterium | reverse complement strand
GGGAGCCAGGGACACGCGCATGCGCTGAATCTGCGTGACTCCGGACTTGACGTGGTGGTCGCCGTGCGGCCGGATAGTGCAAGCTGGAAGAAGGCGGAGTCGGCGGGGCTGCGGGTGATGACGACGGCCGAAGCCGTAAAGGTCGGCAACGTCATCATGATCCTGGTTCCGGACCATATCCAGGCCGATATTTACGAGAAGGACATCCAGCCCAATCTCTCGGCCGGCAAGACGCTCATGTTCGCGCATGGCTTTTCGATCCATTTTGGAACTATCGTGCCGCCGGGCGATGTGGATGTTTCGATGATCGCGCCGAAGGCGCCGGGGCACCGGGTAAGGGAATTGTTCGTGGAAGATGTCGGCGTGCCGGCACTGGTGGCGATTCACCAGAACCCGTCGGGGCAGGCGCTGAAGCAGGCGCTGGCTTACGCGCTGGGTCTGGGTTGCCTGAAGGCGGGCGTGATTCAGACCACGTTCCGGGAAGAGACCGAGAGCGACCTGTTTGGAGAGCAGGCGGTGCTGTGCGGCGGCTGCGCGGCCCTGATCGAGGCGGGATTCGAGACACTTGTCGAGGCCGGCTACGCTCCGGAGATCGCCTATTTCGAGTGTTTGCACGAATTGAAGCTGATTGTCGATCTTATTTACGAGGGCGGGCTCTCATACATGCGCTACTCGGTGTCCGATACAGCCGAGTATGGCGACTATACGCGCGGACCGCGAATCATCAATCAGCAGACGCGCGATGAGATGAAGAAGCTGCTCGGCGAGATCCAGCGCGGCGAGTTCGCCAAGGAGTGGATCGGCGAGAACAAGGCCGGGCGGGCGAAGTTTTTGGCCATGCGAAACGCGGGTCATGATTCGAAGGTCGAGCAGGTCGGCGGCGAGTTGCGCAAGATGATGACGTTCTTGAAGCGAGAAAAGGAGGAGGGCGTACCTGTAGAAAAGGCCTAACCAGGCCGGCGCCCGACCCAAACGATGAAGAGAATCCAGACATTCGATACCACCTTGCGGGATGGGACACAGGGTGAAGCGATCAACTTCACTGTGGATGACAAGATTGTCATCGCGCAGAAGCTCGACGAGCTGGGCATTGATTACCTCGAATGCGGCTGGCCCGGGTCGAATCCGAAGGACAAGGAGTTCTTCGCCCGGGCGCGGGAGTTGAAGCTGAACCATTCCAAGATCGTGGCGTTCGGATCGACGCGCCTGGCGCGCAATCCGGTGGACCGCGATCCGAGCGTGCTGGCGATGGTGGAAGCGGGAACACCGGTGGTATCGATTTTCGGAAAGAGCTGGAACCTGCACACCGAGCGGGCCCTGAAGGTGACCGAAGAGCAGAATCTCGTACTGATTGCGGACACGGTCAGGTTCGTGAAGGATCATGGACGCGAGGTGATCTACGACGCCGAGCACTTCTTCGACGGGTACAATTCGAATCCCGATTTCGCGCTGCGGACGCTGGAAGCGGCGGCCAAGGCCGGCGCCGATGTGCTCTGCCTGTGTGATACAAACGGCGGCAACATGCCCGGTCGGATCGCGGAGGTAACCGCGGAGATCTGCCGGCGCTTTGACGTGCCGATCGGGATCCATGCGCACAATGACTCGGACGTGGCGGTGGCCAATACGGTGGTCGCCGTCGAGGCGGGCGCCACGCATGTTCAGGGCTGCATCAATGGCTACGGCGAGCGGTGCGGGAACGCCAACCTGTGCTCGATTCTGCCGAACCTGGAGCTGAAGCTGGGCTATGAGACGATCGGCCGGGAGAAGGTCGCCGGGCTGACGGCAGTGGCGCGCTTTGTCTCCGAGCTGGCCAACCTGTCGATGCGGAATGACCAACCGTACGTCGGGCACAGCGCGTTCGCGCACAAGGGCGGCATCCACGTAAATGCCGTGCTCAAGGATGCGGCCACCTACGAGCACATCCGGCCGGAGCTGGTCGGAAACCGCCAGCGGGTTCTGCTGAGCGACTTGTCGGGTCGCAGCAACATTCTCTACAAGCTCAAGGAGCACGGGCTAGAGGATCGATTGACCGACGAAGCCCGCCGGGAGCTGCTCGAGCGCATCAAGCACCTGGAGTTTCTCGGCTACGAGTTGGAAGCGGCCGAAGGAACCTTTGAGCTCCTGGTGCGCGAGGCGCTGCATCCGGGCTTGCAGCTCTTCGAGATCGTGAACTTCGAGGTCACAACGAAGGGCAACCGCCACTCGAACTCGACCGCGACGGTCACGCTGAAGTCCAACGATGGGGTTCATTCGGCGACGGCGACCGGACATGGTCCGGTGAATGCATTGGACCTCTGTCTCCGGCAGTGTCTGTCATCGCTTTATCCCGGCATCGCGAAGGTAAAGTTGACCGACTACAAGGTGCGCGTGCTCGATTCGAAGAAGGGCACGGCGGCCAAGGTGCGGGTACTGGTGGAGTGGACGGATCACCAACGGAGCTGGACCACGGTCGGCGTCTCCGAAAACGTGATCGAGGCGAGTTGGTTCGCCTTGACCGACGCGATCCGGCTGGAGCTGATGCGCATGATGGAGACCGACGAGGTGGTGGAAAAGGCGGTCGAAGACTACTGCTGGGGAGTGTAGCGGCCTGGTCGCTGGTCCCGATGAAATACTTCTTCCGGCGCAGGGTCCCTCCGATGGAGCGGATCCTGCTCATTGAGAGCGGCGGGAGGCATGTTCTGGAAGAGTTCCTGCAGCGCTTTCTGGCGGCGCAGTCGGAAGTGCGTGAAGTCGACGTGGTGACCTGCTACGCCGGCGAGCCGCGAGGTTTGGACGAGGAGTCTGGCCGGCTCTGGCGGGTCACCGACTACGGCGGAAGCCGGGGCCGGCGGCAACTGACGCGGGAATTGCGTGAGCGGCGGCACGGGGTCATGGCGATTCTTTGCAGTGGCGAGCCGATCATGACCAAGTGGAAGTGGATGCTGGCTGCCCGCCTGCCGGCCAAGGTTCTGATCGTCAACGAGAACAGCGACTACTTCTGGTGTGACTACACGAACTGGAAGACAATCCGCCATTTCTTCCTGTTCCGGGCGGGGCTGACGGGCGCCGGAGCGGTTCGGATCATCGGGGGCCTGCTGCTGTTCCCCTTCACATTGGCCTATCTGGTCAGTTACACTGCGGTGGTTCACCTAAGACGAAAGGTACGGATATGAAGGCCATTGTTGTCCGCGAACACGGCGGTCCCGAGAATCTGCTCTACGAGGAAGTGAACACGCCCTCGCCGGGCCCGGATCATGTTTCGATCCGCATTGCGACGGCCGGGGTGAACTACATAGACACCTACCACCGGACGGGACTCTATCCGGCGGAGCCACCGTTCACACCGGGCATGGAGGGGGCGGGAACCGTGGAGTCGGTCGGCGGCGGGGTGACAGATCTCAAGCCGGGCGACCGGGTTGCCTACGGGATGAGCCGCGGATCCTACGCCGGCTTTGCGGTGGCGCCGGCGTGGCAGGTAGTGAAGCTACCCGACGCGATCGACTTCGATTCGGCGGCGGCGGTGATGCTGCAAGGGATGACAGCGCATTACCTGACGCACTCGACCTTCCCGCTGAAAGAAGGCGATACAGCTTTGGTTCACGCGGCGGCGGGCGGCACGGGACTGGTGATCGTACAGATGGCAAAGCTGCGCGGGGCGCGGGTCATCGGGACCACATCGACCAAAGAGAAGGCCGAACTCGCCCGAAAGGCCGGCGCCGATGAGGTGATTCTATATACCGAGAACGAGTTCGACGTCGAAGTAAAGCGGCTGACGGAGCGCCGCGGCGTGGATGTTGTCTACGATTCGGTGGGCGCGGCCACCTGGGAGCGGAGCCTCGACTCTCTGCGCCCGCGCGGCATGATGGTCACGTTCGGAAACGCGAGCGGTCCCGTGCCTGAGTTCAAGCCCCTGATTCTGAGCCAGAAGGGGTCGCTTTTTCTAACCCGGCCGACGCTGTTCCATTACTGCACGACAAAGGATGAGGTAGCGCAGCGGGCGGGCGACATCTTCGACTGGATCGCGGCGGGCAAACTGTCGGTGAACATCTACAAGGTCTATCCGCTGGAGCAGGCAGCAGAGGCGCACCGGGACCTGGAGGGTCGGAAAACGAGCGGGAAGCTGTTGCTGCGGCCGGAGGCGTGATTTTTTCGCCTTTTAATTAACGGCAGCAAGAAGACGCTTCCCTGTCGAGAAGGCGGGTTATTGGAAGAACTCAGACCATCCGCCAGTCAATGCCCACGCGCTTCAACGCGTAGCCGACTTCCTTTGACCAGCTTCCGTAGCCGGTCATCCAGTGGAAGCCACGCATCTCCCTGGCTAAAAGGTCGCAGTCGCCATTGATTTCAACGTCGATCTGGGAGCGGCAGATGGCCATGAAGGGGGCATCGACGATGGGACCTTCGAAACCCAGCCAGCGTTTGGAGTCGAAGTCGGGGACGATGTTGGTGGTGACCTGGCCCTTGCGCATTTCGACCTTCGGCGCGGCGCCGTAATCGGATTCGAAGTGAGTCAGGACGCGGACCGGTTCGTCATGCTCGCCGTCCATGCGGCGCGGGGCGGTGCAGTGAGCCAGGGTCACGACGCCGTGGTGCGGGTAGGTCGGATCATTCAGGAACACCGGCTTGCCGGAGATATAGTGGAGCAGGACGCCCGAAGGAATCACGACGAAGTCCGACTCACAGAAGGCCAGGTAGCCTTCGTCGTTCATCAGGCTCAGCGGGAGGCAGGCGGTGGTCTCGCTGAGCGGCATGATGGCCGCCATACAGTTGCGGATGGTGAAGGCGTCGGTACCGGCTTCGTCCATGAGGGACTGAAACACGTCCGTGAGGGCGAAAGCGCGGCGGACCGCCGCGGCATCGGTCTCGAGGCTCACACCTCGGCCGGCGAGGTAGCGGTCGGCGGCTTCACTGGACCGGCGCAGGAGACCGTCATCGGCGCGGGCTGCCTTGATGCGGCTCTCCACCTGCTCGTACGGCACGTCGATCAGGTCGAACTTCCAGATGTCGCGCGCCAGGTCGGGCGCCTTCCGGCCACCCTGCCCCCAGCCGCCGGCGCCGCCGACGCAGATCACCTTCTTGCCGAGGGTGTTCTTGAGCGCGCCGAACGCGCGCAGCCGCCATAGTACGTCGTTGTAGCTGTCGACCACGACATCTTCCGAGTCCATGCCCGGCTCGCCATACTCGTCGACGGTCTTGCGGAGGAACCGCGGGTGGGCGACTTCGTACCAGAGGTAGGCAGGTCCGGTGCGGTGGCGGACGAACATCAGGTTCCACTTGCGGGTCGAATTGAGTGCTTCGAAGACCCGGACGCTGCCGCTCGCGCCGTACATGAGGCAGGTATCGAAGTCCTGTTGGGCGATCGCTTCGCCTTGCTCAGGAGTGCTGGCTTCGGCAAGGGGAAGGATCTCGAGGGGGAAGTCGGCGCGAACGGCCATCCGTTCCAACTCGGAGCGGATGCGGGCCTTTTCCTCGTCGACCTGCCGGGCGTTCATGAGCCCGCCCCAGGGGCGCCAACTGCGCTGTGGTTTGGGTTCGTAGAGCTGGTAGACCAACACCGGCTGGACCTTGAGGGCTTGCCTGACGGGCTGCTGGTGTTCGCGGGCAGTCAGCTTCTGCCAGGCGGCCGCGGGCATGGCGGCAGCGCCGAGTCCGGCGGTGGCGGCGAAGAGTTCGCGGCGGCTGAGCGCCCCGCAGCAGGAATGATGATCGTGTGACATGGCAGGCCTCCCGAAAGGATTTCGGACTTTCGAAGCTCATTATGCCACAACTTGCGAAATTCTCTATCGCTTGACGACGATCGGCATTTCGACCGGCTGGCCGGAGGGGTCGCGAATATCGAGGGGCTCGGTGCTAACCGGCGTGATCCGCATCTC
This sequence comes from uncultured Solibacteraceae bacterium, assembly GCA_964385765.1. Lineage (GTDB taxonomy): Bacteria > Acidobacteriota > Terriglobia > Bryobacterales > Bryobacteraceae > CAWELS01. Next base: position 6,344 of record CAYLSS010000030.1, on the reverse strand, counting down.
GCCGGCAGAGAGCTCAACGACGAGAAACTGGCGCTGGTTGGCGAATCCGGCGATCTTCTCGGCTTCCATCTGGGCCCGGGAGGG
>CAYLSS010000030.1:2454-6250 GCA_964385765.1 uncultured Solibacteraceae bacterium | reverse complement strand
AAGCTCACCGCCGGAGCCGCTCACGACATACTGAATACCGCCGGTTTGGGCCGGATCCGTGAACTGAAAATTGTGCTCATGGCCGCTGAAGACGGCCTGCACGCCGTGCTTCACGCAAGCTTCATGGATGTGCCGCTGGGCAGCCAGAAGGCCGCGATGTCTCGGTCCCGCGGAGTACGGCGGGTGGTGGAAATAGGCGATTTTCCAAGGGGCGCTCGATTCCTCGAGCACATGCACAAACCAGCCGAATTGTTCGCCGCGCGGGAGGAACATCGGCTCTTTCGGCCCGCTCATTGAATTGCTGGTGGTATCCAGCGCGAAGAAATCGGCGAATCCGGCATAGGAGAAGTGATACCAGCGCGCGGGCCCGCCGCCGCCCGGGAAGAAGAAATTGTCGAGCTGCTGAGGAAGGTCGGCCCGACGTTCGGAGTGATTGCCGTCATGGTTGCCGAGTGTGATATAGAACGGGATGTGGCGGAGGATGTCTTCGTAGGGTTCAAAGAAGGTCTTCCTCCAGCGCCGGTCTTTATCTCCGGTCGCCAACTGGTGGGCAAAGATTCTCTTCCCGTAAATATTGTCGCCGGTGGTGAGAACGAAGCGCACTGGGTTGCCGCTTGTGCGGCGCTGCAGGACTTCCCGGATCAAGACCTCAGCGAGGCGATGCTGGCCGCCGCGGCCAGTCCCGTAGTCACCGATGACAAGGAAACAGAGGCGTTCGGCTTTCACTGGATTCGTCCGGACGGAGCCTTCTCCGATCGGCTGCCCGCGAACGCTGACTTGGTACGGATACTCCCGATCGGGCTCGAGTCCGTCCACCCGGACCCAGTTTCTGCCGGTGACGCTGATCTCGCGGTTGTCGATCTTCACGGTAGCCGGTCCGTGAGAGTCCGAATCACGGCCGATGGTGTCCCGTCCGCCGGTCGTACCCCAGGCGAGGGTCGCCGAGTCGGCGCCGATGGAGCCTACATAGACGTGAAAATCCGCAGCGACGGCGGGCGTCAGGGCGATGAACAAGAGGAGTATCGAGATGGCAAGATGCATGAGTATCTTCTACCAGGTGCGGTCAATGCCGACGACTTCAGCCTTTCCGGCCTGCTTGCGCAGATAGACGGTTACCGTCTGGCCGGGCCGCTCGGCGCCGATATGGGCCGAGAGATAGCCGCCGTTGCCGAAGGGCGGGATCGTGAAACCCTTCGCTCCGGAGATTGGCGACTTCTCCTCGGTGTCGTTGTTGAAGTGAGACCACTGGACCTTGTAATCGCGGCGATCGATGAAACCGTGCTCAATTTCGAGGTCATCGAAGACAAGCTGGCCTTCGCGAACTTCGAACCTGTCGAGCGGAAGAACCATGGCAAAGAAGTCCCGCCCGATCTTCTGCTGCCGCTCGATGAGAGTTTCCGTCAGATAGTCAGTGGCCCTCTGGTCAGAGTATTCGGCGGTTTCGACGATGGCCCGGATCTCTTCCCGGGTAAGCGCCATCACCTGCTTGGCAGCCCAGAACTCGTCGTCGGGGTTGGCGTTAACGAAGGCGGGGTTCGGATATTCCGGGACCCAGGTGACGGGGTCGAAAACTTTCGATTCGAAAGCGCCGATGGCAGGAATACCGGGGTACTTCTTGAAGGCCCAGCGAGGAAGCCAGATTCCAAGACTCACGAACTGCTTGATGGCTTCTTTCCGATCCCATAGGTAGCTCGAGCCCTGGCGCGGCGAGTTGGGCCGGAAGGTACCGCTCCCGAAGGTGGATCCAAAGTCGATGAGGTAGTGCTTGATGAACGAGAGCCCATCTTCTTCGAGCAACATGTCGAGCGTATTGGCGGAGCGGCTGTCGTCGTGATGGAGCCAGGCGCAGAAGACGCGGTATCCCCTCAGGTCGCGGCGATGTTCGTGGGGAACAATGTCATTGGGGTCGTCGCTTCGGGTGCCATAGAATCGGAACGGACCGAGCGGCTCGCCTTCGAGCCAGCGGCTGGCGATCGCCCGGTAGCGCCCTTGCTCGTCCTGCGGGGCGCCTTCCAGCAAGACGAGAACATCGTTCCACTCCATGGCACGTTCCTTGCCGTACTCGTTGATGAACATGACCTTTTCACGCAGCTCCAGGCGGTCGGGCTGGAAATAGACGACGTAGTATTCAGGAACGTTATAGCCCAATGCATGGAAGAACTTGGCGGCCACGATATCCGCTCCGGTAGCCATCTCGGGATAGTCGAGAGGGTCGAACTTGAGGACGAAGGTGGTGCCGGTGCTGTCTTCGATGAAGAATCCCGGAGTCACGCCTTCACGCTTGGCCTGCGTAATCGTCCATTTTCCGGGCGCCGGCGGATGCGAGTCGCCCACTCCGGCGACCAGTTGCGGAATGGACATTCGGTCATAGTAATGCCGGCGGACCCACCATGGGCTGTCCATGGGCTCGCCCAAAGTGTTGATCGCCTTTGCCGAGATCGATTCGCCGACCTCTGTCTTGAGTTCACCGGGTATTGCGAAGGTGTGGCTGAAGAAATCATAGAAGTCATTAACCTTCCGCATCTTGGCCTTCGAAACGGGCCGCGGCGGAGGCTCCACCCTCAACGGGTCATCCGGGTAGAACTTCTGGGAGAAGCACTCTGGGGAAAGACCGGCGAGGAGGACCTTTCTCAGAAAACATGCTCCGGCGAGGACCGTCCCGCCGGCTTCTTGATGAAAAAATCATCAAAGCTCAGCCATATCTGGAAGCCCTCATGACTGAAACCGACTTCGAAGCGAAGGAACGTGTTGCTCCGGACATTGAATCGGAACCCAAAGCCGACCGAGCTTTCGAGGTCCGTGAAGTCGAGATCCGCGCGGTTATCGAAGACTTTTCCGGCGTCGGCGAATATCGTGCCGCCCATGCCGGCGAAAATCTCCCAACGGTATTCGGCATTCAGCAACAACGAGTTGTCCCCATAGAACCGGTAGGCCCGGTAACCGCGGAGATCATCGCTCCCGCCGAGGACGGGCTGAAAGTAGAACGGGACGGTATCGTCATCGGCGGTCCAGGTGAAGATGGTCTGCCCGCGCAGAACAAAGACGCGTCGCTTTTTGAAGAACGGAATATACTGCTCGGCACGCGCCTTGAGCAGATGGAAGTCATGCTGGTTGATGTCGATGTCGTCGTAGTAGTTGTAGTCGAATCCGTAAATGCCGCCGCTGCGTGATCCCCCGGGGTTGTCACGCCAGTCAAAGCCCGTGAAGACACCGGTGCGGAAGAAATCGGTTTGGCGGTCAACTCCGATCGGGGAAAACTGCTGCTCGAGCGAGATGACGTTGGGGTTCGTACCGGGTCCGACATTCACCAGGATGCTGCCGATGTTGGGGGCGATGAGAAAACTTCTGCCGAGGTCAAACTGGACGCGGGCATCGAAGGCCATATCTTCATAGCGATAGTTGCTGCGGCCGGTCTTTTCGGAGTCAGGGCCGGGACCGTAGTAGTCAATGCGTGTGTAGTTGTGGCGGCGGGCGCTGAAGTCGGCTTGAATGCGCCTGGTGGCAACGCGGGGCACGGCGAAGGTCACCTCACCGCGAGCGCCTCCGCTGGTGGTGCGCTGATAGTTGGCAAGGAAGATCGCATCGCCATGGAAGGCTACCTGGTTAACGTATTGAGCGCCTAGGGCCAGGCCCTGTCGAGGAGCGGCTCCCCCGATGAGGGGAACGAAGCCGAACCATGACAGTCCGAGAGCGCTGAGAGATTCGCGGGTCAGATTCCGGTTCATCCACGCCTCAATCTTGGGCGGGACCTCCGGCTCGAGATTCTCGGCTTTCTCCGCCCGGGCCGCCTCGATTT
>CAYLSS010000030.1:0-2444 GCA_964385765.1 uncultured Solibacteraceae bacterium | reverse complement strand
TCTCCCGAAGCGGGGACGCTGATACCCGCTACGGTCGCCAGGAGCACGGCGATCCATGGCAGGATCCGGCTGGCGCTCATTGGTGGGTGATGCCCTCCGAACCGATAATGGACTTGGGATCTAGCAGACAGGATTCCAGCTCAGATTTACCGCAGGTTTTCATAGGTGCTTTTAGTGTCTTCGTCTATTAGAAGATTCGAGTAACCCGTTGAAAAAGTACCGCCATCAGCAGGAATGCTTTCAGTATAGCGACACCTACAAGACGCCCGCTGCACGACAACCGCGTGCCGGCGGGCGAAGAATCATACACTTGAAACGAGACGTTTATGTTCGCTCTGTTCACGCTATGCTGAAAAAGTATGGCGGCATCCGGTTCACCTCCACCAGTACAACGGAAGAACGCACTCGAACGACTCCTTTCGTTGTTCAGCAATGTCAGCGCCGGCGAGGGCACGACAGTTGTCCTGCTGTTTCTGACTGCGTTCCTGATGATGGGTTTGTACTACATTCTCAAGCCTGTCCGGGAAGCGCTGATTCTCGCGCAGGCTGGAGCCGTGGTAAAGGCGTATGCGAGCGCTTTCCAGGCGCTGGCGTTCATCTTTGTCGTACCGGCGTACGGGGCGTTCGCAGCGCGCGTGAACCGGGTCCGGCTGCTTTCCGGACTGACGCTCTTTTTTATTTCCAACCTCGCCGTCTTCATCACGGTCGGGAGCGCTGGAGTCGATGTCGGCGTGGCGTACTACATCTGGCTGGGTGTCTTCAATTTCATGATCGTCAGCCAGTTCTGGGCGTTTGCGAACGATCTCTATACGGAAGAGCAGGGCAAGCGCCTGTTTCCGGTGGTGGGCATCGGTGCAGCCCTGGGGGCCGTGGTTGGAGCCACGGCCAGCTCTCAGTATTTCGAACCGCTTGGCCCCTACACGCTCATGACGATCGCCTCAGCGCTGCTGGGCGTCTTCATGCTGCTCATCATCGTCGTGAACCGGCGACAGAGCGGAACCACGTCCGAGGAAGCCGACAAAGCGGCACGACCACTGAGTAAAGAGGCCGGCGGCTTTGGCCTTGTCCTCCAGAACCGGTACCTGCTCCTGATCGCTTTCCACGTGCTGCTGCTGAATCTCGTGAATACCGTAGGCGAGTTCGTGCTGGGCGCGCTGGTGGAAAGTACGGCCGAAGCGCAGTTCGGCGTGGGCGAGGCGAACGAGACAGAACGCGCGCGCTATATCGGCGCTTTCTACGGGTCATTCTTCGCCTGGGTCAACTTGGCGACTCTGCTGATCCAGAGCTTCCTTGTCTCGCGGTTCTTCAAGTATCTGGGCCTCCGCAAGACGCTGTTCATCGGCCCCGTCATCTCGCTGATCACCTACGGGACCACCGCGCTCGCTCCGATGCTGAATATTGTCCGCATCGTGAAGACGGCCGAAAACAGCAATGATTATTCGACCAACAACACGGTGCGCCACGCGCTCTTTCTCACGACCTCGCGGGAGATGAAATACAAGGCCAAAGCGGCCATCGACACCTTCTTCGCGCGAACGGGCGACGCTCTGCAGGCGGCGGTCGTCTTTGTGGGAACTCAACTTGCGTTCGCGATCCCGGCCTTCGCCATGGTGAATGTCGCGATTGTGGGTATCTGGCTGGCGGTAGCTGCCGGCATCGCAAAGGAACACAAGAAGCTGGAGTCCAGAAACCAATAGGGATCGGCCTTCGATCAACGTGCCGGCGCCTCGCGGTGTGGTGTTGGTTCGCGTGAAAGGACCCGCGAGGTGGCAACATATCCCAAGTGAGTCCGCGCTATGATCGCAGGGTATGAAATCGCACACCGAGTATCTCTGGTTCAACACGAAGAAGCACCGCGAGTACATCAACATCACCGACCGGGTGGAGGACGCCGTGCGCAAGAGCGCTGTCCAGGAAGGAATGGTGCTGGTCTCGGCAATGCACATCACGGCCGGAGTCTGGGTGAACGACGCCGAGGAGGGGCTCCTGCAGGATATCGACGAGTGGCTCGAGCAACTGGCGCCGTATCGCGACGATTACCGGCATCACCGGACGGGCGAAACCAACGGGGATTCTCACCTGAAGAACCTGCTCGTTCACAGCCAGGTGATACTGCCGATCACGGAGGGCCGGCTCGACCTCGGTCCATGGCAGCAAGTCTATTACGCGGAATTCGACGGCCAGCGCAAGAAGCGGGCCGTGATCAAGGTCATCGGCGAATAGGGCTCCGGGAACGCCGGTGGCATCGGGATCGTCTAAGGAGGAAACCATGCTGCGATTGATAGCCACTGGGTGTTGCCTTGCGATCGGCGGGGTGGCGGCCGATTTGCCGGTGAGAGAGGTCGTGCTGTACAAGCACGGTGTCGGGTATTTCGAGCGGTCCGGGGAGTTGGGTCCCGGCGAGACAGCCCAGCTCGACTTCAAGGCGTCGGAGATGAACGACG
>CAYLSS010000029.1:9088-12308 GCA_964385765.1 uncultured Solibacteraceae bacterium | reverse complement strand
GTGAAGCAGACCATCAAGGTCCACGCCTGGCCGCAGGAACCCGCGCTCGCGCAGCCAGTCCGACGTGGCTGCCGGAACGGCGACGCCCGCCCGCCGAGGCACGAAGCCGGCGAAGCACGCGATGTCCACGCGGTTCGGGTCCGGCGGCGTAATCGGCGCGGGTTCTTCGAAGATCAGCCTGTCGATCATGGATACAATGCGGCGTTAGCCGAGTTGCTCGAAGTCCATTCCTTCCGTGGTGAGCACCAGCTCTTCCATGGCGACGTCACCGCCACCCTTGGCGGCGAAGGTCGGGCCGGTCCACTTCATCGGGAACACCGAGTGCAGTTGCCACTGCTGGATGTCGGTACCCGCCTCGTCGCGCATCGTGATGACGACGTCGCGGCGCTCGGGATAACCGTTCTGGCGTACGGCGTTGATCCATTCCCAGAGGTCTTCCGAGTTCACCACGCCGCGCTTGAGCGTGACATCGGAGTTCTTGTGCAGCCCAGGGACCTTGCGCACGTGGTTGGTCTTCTCGTTTCCGTTCCGGTACTCGGCCATCGTGAATTCGGTGCCCAGGCCGGAGCAGTCCGAAAAGCCTCCGAGCGGAGAGTTCTGGTCGCGGCCGCCGAGATTGACGACAAAGTTAAATGACGAATAGGGTGTCTCTCGCATTGCTGGTCAAGCTCCTTGTGATTCGTTAGCTCCGTGCGTCAGCGGTCTTCTGGCCGATGCGGAAGATCACGAATTCCGCGGGCCGGATGATAGCGACGCCGATGAGGCAGATCATGCGGCCGTTGTCGAGATCGGCCTGGGTCATAGTGGAACGGTCGCAACGGACAAAGTACGCTTCGTCGGTGTTGGCGCCGAGCAGGCGGCCTTCACGCCACTCGTTGTAGAGGAAGCTACCGATGGTCTCGCGGACCACCGCCCACAGGCGCGGCCCATTGGGCTCGAATACCGCCCACTGGGTGCTACGATCGATCGACGCCTCCAGGTAGTTGAAGTAGCGGCGGTCGCTGACGTACTTCCACTCTGGGTCGGAGCTGGCCAGGCGCGCGCCCCAAACGCGGTAGCCTCGGCCCGGGAAGTAACGCAGGCAGTTCACACCAAGCGGGTTCAGCACCTCCTGCTCGCCGAAGTTAATGTCGCTCTCGAAGCGCAGCGCGGTGCGCACCACTTCATTGGCGGGCGCCTTGTGGACGCCGCGTTCCACGTCGTTGCGGGCGAAGATGCCGCAGATGAAACCACTCGGCGGCAGGGTGATCTCTTTGTCAGCGCGCTCATCGCCGGGCCGTGCCAGCGGATTGCCGATGACGACCCAGGGATAGTACATGGCGGCGCGAATGGAATCGACGCGGGCGCGTTCGGCGCGCGCCTCCCCCACCGTCTGATCCGGAGGCGTGTCGAGCACGGCGGTCTCATAGGCGCGGCGGCGGCTGACGTGCGCGATGAGCGCTCCCTGCACGGCCTGATACGACCCGAATGTGGAGTGGCCGGGCGCGGCGACGACCGAGATGTCGTCAAGGCGCGTGAGCGCTGCGAGCGCCGCATTGTAAGCGGCGATTCCCGGTTCACCTCCATCGGCGCCGCCGGTCATGGCGAGCGTGCGTTCCACCGCATTGGCCGGGAACATGCCTCCGTGCAGCGCAAGACCGGTGATGTTCTCGCCGACCTCTAGTGCGTAAGTGTTCTGCAGGGCGTCCACACGGCGGGTCGGATTCACTGCGAGCACGTTGCCCACCCAGCGGGGATGCGTGCGCTCGAAACCGAGTTCGTCGAAGAACTGCTCGGAATCGTCGCCGTCGCGCGTCTCCACCGAGAGCGTCAGCAAGTCGGCGCGGGCGCCGGGGTTGTCGCCATCGCCGAGACCGCTGGTGTCGAGCGGTTCAGCATCGTCGGCATCGCTCGCGAACCATTGATCACCGCGCTTCACGTGGTATGTGGCGGTGCCGAGATCGTTCGCGTCTGTCAGCACCCTCAGCATCGACCCGTTCGGCGCGGCCCGCATGCTGGCCAAGGTGGCCGGCGTGTCGAGAAGACGCAACGTCAGTTCGCCGTTGCCGATCCCCCCCGCCGTACGGGCAATGAACCGCGCGCGGTCTGCTTCGTTCGCCGCCCCATCTCCCACGAGGAACTCCGAGACGGCAGCGGCGGCGCCGGCGGAGGCTCGCGAGACGTAGAGACGCGACCCGCCTTCAGTGAAATAGACCCGCACCGCGTGCGCGATGTAGTTGGGAACCGGCCCGGCGCCGAAGTCGAGGTCCCCAAGGCCACCATAGATGTTGGCGAAGTCGCCGAAGCTGGTGACGATTTCCGGCGTGCCGCCGATGGGCCCCTTGCGCGTCGGCCCGACAAACGCCGTCGTGCTGGTTCCGACTCCTTCGATGGACTTGCCGCGAAAGCTCGTTTCCTCAACGTATACTCCGGGCGCTAGGTACTCAGGCATCCTGTTTGCTCCTTCGATCGAATTGAATTGCTCATCACTTGGCTATCCGGGCGCCTGGATCGACAACGTCACGGCCACCTCCCGGCCCGTGGCGAGTGACGCGGCGGAGCTGTCCGAAGACAGCTCGCCGATCCTGCTCTCGAGATCATCCGGATCCGGCGGCCCCTCGGCTTCCGGATCGAAAAAGGCAAAGACTTCGACGGCCTGCTCGGTGGCCGTTACCGGTCCGCCGTCGTCCGGATTGAAGACGACGACGGGAATCCCCTCCACGGCGGCCAGGGCTTCACCGCGACTATCGGTGACACCGCGCGCCAGCACCGGACCGTCGTTCGGCTCCCGCACCAGAACCAACGCTCCGGCGAGCGGCGTGTTCGCTCCCTGGCGGCGGACGCTCGCCCGCACAACTGCCCAATTGAGCGCCACCGCGCCGGCTGGTGAAGCGAACATCGTGACGGGTATGGGACGGAACACCGACGCGTCCGGAAGCGGGTCCGCCAACTGCGTCGCGCGTGGCAGACGCAGTGTGGCGCGGCGGTCCAGGTAGCGTCCGCGAGGATCACGCACACGGATCTCGAAGGCGACGCTCTCCTGGGCGGGCGTTGGTGGCGGCGCATCAAACGAACCGGTGTGCTCTTCGAGGCCATCGGCGTGCAAGATGGCGTACAAGCCGAGACGCGTGCGCCGCAGGGTCGCGGTCTGGGCGTCGATCATCAGCGGCGCTGTAATACGGCGTTCCGTGGTGACATCGAGCATTTCCACGGCGCCCAGAATTCTGCGATCGACACGTTC
>CAYLSS010000029.1:1249-9078 GCA_964385765.1 uncultured Solibacteraceae bacterium | reverse complement strand
GGTTGCTCCGGGACCTCGTCCTCCAGGTCGAAACGCGTCGCCACCACCGGCCGGCCCTGTTCCTCGGGCGGTCCGTCGATCCGCACGACCCGCGCGGTATACGCCGTGCTCAGCCGGTAGGACGGAGTCACCGCATCCCAGATGCGCATCATGTCCTCGTTGGTCAACTCCGCCGGAATGAACTGCACCAAGTCGCCTGCCTGCCATCCGCCGGCCGGCGTGAGCGATGAAAGGTCCAGCACTGGGTTCCGATGCAGTTGCAGCATCGCCCAGGCGAGGATGAGGTTCTCGTGGACGGGGTTGTCGGCCCACGCCGTAAGGAGATAGTGCAGATCGAGCGAGAGTGGCGGGCGGCGCTCCCCGGTGCGACTAACGCGCGGCACCTCGCGAAGATGCTCGTTCATCTGAATTCGGTACATGTAGAGCGACAGCGTGAGCGGCGGATCGTCCACGTCGTTCAGCGTGCCGCCGGACATCAGCTCGAAGGCGCATTGCGGCGGCCGGTCAGCGTCGGGAAACCTCTGCCGGAACTGCTCGTACGTGGTTCTGAGGAAAGTCATCACCGAGTCGCCGACCGAGTGAACCGCAAATACGTTCGCCATCGCGCCCTATTGATTCAGAAACCGGAAGAAGTCAAGAAACTGCGGCGAAAGGCCATAGATGGATTTGGTCACGCTGGTTTCGGCTACGGAGAGCCAGCCGCGCTTCACCATGTCGTCGAGTGCCCCCTCCAATTCGAGTTCCGAGATGTGCGAAGCGCAAGAGGGAATCCACCATCGGATCCCGTCAATCGTGTCTCTGGACTCGGGTCGTCTCACCAGGTACCGAACGATCGCTCGCATGGCTTCCTCGCGAGTGTCTCCGCACAAGATCTCGAATCCTTCGATGGGAGTGATGCAAACCGGAGGCCACAACACGGAGACCCTGAGCGACCCGCAATTTCAACCAGTTGCGATGGATCGCCGAGCGGGAAGTGCGCCGTTCGCGTCGCGCGCGGTGCGACACGACGGTCGCACTTGGGGCGCTCAACTTGCCGAGGGAAGCGGAGTGCGGAATTGGTCCCGGGTGATCCCGTGCTTGCGCATGAGGCGCTGGAGACTGCGGCGTTCGGTGCCGGCGGCCGCGGCCGCTTTCGTGACGTTGCCGCCGTGCTCGCGAAGCAGGTCGCAGAGATAGCTGCGCTCAATGCTGGCCACCGCCTGGCGTTTCTTTTCGGGCAGGCCGGCGCCGTCCTCCGCCGCCATCGCCGATGCTTGTGGCAGGTCCAACTCGGCCGCGCTCAGCACGTCCGTTCTTGCCATCACAACAGCGCGTTCGATGATGGACCGCAGCTCACGCACGTTGCCCGGCCAGTCATGGTTCAGCAGCCCTTCGAAGAACCCGTCGGAAGCACGCAGGCTCCGGCGGTCATGGCGCCGGACGTACTCGCCGAGGAAATGCCGGGCGAGCAAAACAATGTCGCCCGCCCGCTCGCGCAGGGATGGCACTCGCAGATGCAGGACGTTGAGGCGGTAGTACAGATCCTGGCGGAATCGCCCCTGTGAAACTCGCTCCCGGAGGTCCGCGTTGGTAGCCGCCAGGACGCGTACGTTTGCGGCGACGGAACGCGCCGAGCCAAGCGGACGGTATTCGAATTCCTCCAGAAAGCGCAAGAGCTTTACCTGCGACGACAGGCTGAGCGTATCCACCTCATCCAGAAAAACGGTGCCGTCCGCCGCGGCTGAGAGCAGGCCTGTCACGGAGGTGTCGGCGTTAGTGAACGCGCCTTTCGCGTGGCCGAACAGTTCGTTCTCGAACAGGCTCTCGGGAACCGCACCACAGTTCACCGGAATGAATGGTTTGGCGGCGCGGGCGCCGGAGTAGTGGATCGCGCGCGAAAACAGTTCCTTGCCGGAGCCGGTCTCCCCATGGATCAGGACGGGCGAATCGACCGCCGCGAGCCGGTCCACTTGCCCCATCGTCTGTTCGAACGCAGGGCTTTCGCCGATCAGCGGCCCCCAGCGGTGGCGGGACTTCACGACAGGAGCGTTCGGCTCTGTCAGCCTCGCCACGCGTGTCGCGAGTTCGGCGAAGTGCACCGGCGCCACAATGAAGTCGTCACAGCACCCCAGCGGCAGACGATTCCGGTGACACTCGATGGAAACCAGCGCGGCCAACACCGGCACGCCGGCGAAGCTTTGGCGGAAAGATTGTATCTCGGCCTCCAGCCTCGGCAGCCAATCGGGCGTCACCACAAGCACCACAAGCTGCGGAGCACTGCTGGGGGCGGAGACCCAGTCGCGCTGGAGGCGGATGCTGACTTGCTCGAAGCCCAATTCCGTGAGCATTCGCGCAAGTTCACTGATTGTGGTTTCGTCCCGGGTGTGGCCACTGTCCGCTGGCAAGCTGCAGATGAGCGCTTTGCGGCGGTCCATCCCACTCCTGGACAAGGGTCCGTTCAGTCTAGAATCTATAGTACCCAGTCAGTCCCTTAGTACCTTCTAATCCAAATCCGAGTCCGGCGCAACCATTATTTGGTTTCGAACGGACGAAAGTCGGGTCCTTCGGTTGCGGAAACTCCTGCTCGCCAAACCATTCTTGATTTGGTTGGGTTCGTTTTCGCACCTGGAAGATTCCGCCGAGAGAGCGGTGTCGAACAGGAGTCGAGGTTTGACCATCATCATCTCGGGCGATTCAAGACCGAGCAGGGACGGAGGCACATGGAAGCGGCAAGCGGATGGAGTCTATCTGGCGGAGAGGGAGGGATTCGAACCCTCGGTAGAGGTTAATGCCCCTACGACGGTTTAGCAAACCGCTGCATTCGACCACTCTGCCACCTCTCCACGGCGACATAGACAAGTCTCCTTCACATTAGCACATCCGGACCATGTTGCCTCAGCGATTCAGCTTCAGTCGTTGGAGCAAATTCTCATACTTTGGGTGGCCCCGGAGCGGCGCGTATGCCTTGGCGACCTTCAGGTAGAGCAGCAGGCTGTCTCGCGCCTCGTAAGCCGATTCCAGGGCGTCGAGAGCGCTCTCGATTCGACCCATTGCGATGCGCGCTCCGGCCAGATGGACCGGCGACACCAGTGCGCCATCCGACGGGCGCTCCAGCCGCGCCAGGTACTCGTTCGCTTCGCTCCGGCGACCCCAAGCCGCATAGGCTCGTACGAAGAAGATCAGCGCCAGCGGATGATTGCGGCGTTCTTCCGGCAGCTCGTGCAGGATCCGGACCGCTTCTTCCGGCCCGCCTTTCGCGATGTGAGAGGCGATCAACACCAGGTAGGGCTGCGTGAATGAAGGTGACAGCTCGATCGCTTCCTGGGCATTGCGTTGTGCTTCCCCGTACCGGTCAGCCAGAAGATTGGCCAGGGCCAGAGACGACCAGTGACTCGGAGACAACGGATCGAGCTCGGTGCAACGCCGCAGTTGGATGACGGCTTCGTCGAGTCGGCCGAGCGGTGTCAGGTAGTAGGCCGCATAGAGGTTGTGGACGGCCGGATCGCTCTCGTCGATTTCGATGGCTCGCTCGAACCCACGCTCGGCGGCCTCCCAATTCCAGTCCTTCAGCACGTGGACCGCGGCCAGTACGGCTTGGACGATGGCCAGGTTTTCGCCGGTTCGGCAAGCAGCCTGAGCCGCCTCCCGCGCCTTCCGCCAAGCCTGGCCGGAAGGCCGCAGACCCCACAGACCCTGGATCAGATGCGCGTGAGCGAGGCCGGCCCAAGCACGGGCGTAATTGCCATCGCGCGCGAGTGCCTGCTCGAAGTAACCGATGGCTGTCGCGAGTCCCGCCTCGGTCCACCGGTCCAGATGGTAACGGCCTTTGAGGCACAGCCGTGAGGCTTCCGAGTCAGTGGTCTCTGTAACCGGCAGAAAGGCGGTCTTCCGGGACTGAGGAACAGCGCCGGCGAGCGCCGCGCGCGCTGAAACCGGGATTGCGTCGAGTGCAGCAAGGAATTCGCCCATGCTCTGATATCGTCCGCTGACGTGCGGGGCCAAAGCGCGTCGCAAAACACGATCAATCAGCCGCCCGTTGGCCGCGGTCAGTGCAGGCGGCGATAGCTCCTGATTCAGGATCGCGTCGACGGCGGCCGTTGGCCCCCGGCGCGAGAATGGATTCCGTCCGGTCAGCATCTCATAGAGAACGAGCCCCAAAGACCAGATATCGGTACGCCGATCCACCACATCGCCCCGCAGTTGCTCGGGAGACATGTAAGATAGCGTGCCGGCGACCGACTCCTCTTCGCCCTCGTCAATGAAACTAAGTCTGGCGATGCCGAAATCAAGTATCTTCACCAGTCCGTCACTCGTCAGCATCATGTTCTCGGGTTTGATGTCGCAGTGTACGATGCCGACCGAGTGGGCCTTGGCGAGCCCGGAGGCCGCCTGACGGGCAATGGTGATCGCCGGCGCCGGCTTCACGACCTCATGCCGAAGCCGCGCCCGCAGTGTCTCCCCGTCGTAGAAGGTCATCACAATGAAGGTCTGCCCCTCGGCCGTTTCCTCGATGGTATGGACGGTGCAGATGTTTGGATGGTCCAGCGCCGATGCCGTCTTTGCCTCTTGCAGGAATCGTTCCCGGACTCTCCGGTGCGTGCTGATCCGCAATGGCAGGAACTTGAGTGCAACCAAACGGTCCAGTTGGCTGTCCCAGGCTTTGAACACGACGCCCATCCCTCCTTCACCGAGCCTGTCCAGCAGGTGGTAGTGAAGGACGGTATCACCGGGGCCAGGTATCCGTTCCGGCTCACTCTTTGGAAGCCACGGCGCGGACCGCAAGAACCCGGTATCACGATCGCCGCCAGCCAACATCTTCTCGACTTCGCCGATCAGGCCGGGCTCATCGCCGCTCTCGCTTCGCAGGAACTCCGCGCGCTCGCCAGGCGGGAGGTCCGAGGCGGCATGGAACAACTCGACGACGCGCTGGTATTGCTCCGGTGTCACGGTTCCTTACACATTCTACAGACCGTCCGGCCCGCCGACGCGGACGTGCCAGGACTCATGCTGAGCTTGCGAAGTGCAGGATGATCGAGTGCATTGTGGCTCTTATCCAACAGAGCGGATCTGGGCCTTGAGCCAGGCACGAGCGGCGGCCCAATCGCGCTTCACCGTGATCGGTGAGATCTTCAGGGCTTTCGCGGTTTCCTCAACGCTCAGCCCACCGAAGTAACGAAGCTCAACGATCTTCGCCTGTCTGGGACTCATCCTCGCCAAATCCCCAAGCGCTTCATCCAGATCCAGCAACTCGGCCGATTGCGAATCGGACAGCATGCCATCCCGGTCCTCGAGCGAAAGATGCTCTTGTTCGCCGCCACGCTTGGAAGCACTCCGTTTTCGGGCGTAGTCAATCAGGACCTGCCGCATCACGGACGCCGCCACACCGATGAAGTGGGAGCGGTCTTGCCAGTCCATCTGACGATAGCCGGCCATCCGGAGATAGGCTTCGTTGACGAGGGCTGTTGGTTGGAGGGTGTGCCCGATCCGCTCATTCTTCATATAGTGCCCGGCAAGGCGGCGCAGCTCCGCAATCACGAGCGGGATAAGTTCTCTTTGTGCCGTCTCATCGCCTTCCTTAATGCGGTGAAGCAAGACGGTGACTTCCTGCGGTTCCGGCATGTGCGTTTCACGTCATCTTACCGTGACCCGGCAGGCGAGCAGCGTGTTTGGTGAAATGCCTCGCCGATCAAAACAGATTGTTCGATCAACGGCAGACAGGCCGGAAACGCTGGGCGCTCCCGGCCTGGAGTCGGTGAGCAGTATTTTTTCGAGTATCAGTCGGTACGGCTGGCGGGATTCCTGCCGGCGACCGCGAGGTTGTTCTCGACCGAGAACACGTTCGAGATCTGGTTGGCTCGGATGCCGGCGATGTTCCTGTCGATCTCGCTGGCAACGAGTCCTTCGAGCCGGACATGTCCGCCGTCCACGATGATGTGGATTGGATGCGCGCCCACCGGAGGGTCATTGGTGATGCCGTTCAGGGCCCGGATGCGCGAGAAGTAGATCGGAGTCCCACGTCCCGGACGATACCGGTTGAGCACCGGGTCTCCGTAGACAGCGACATAGGTCCGGAGGCGGATATCGTCGTCGAATCGCGAGTTGCCGAGTACGTCGATCTTATTCTCGACCGCGCCCACGCCTTCGATTCGTGCGGCAGCGCGCTCGGCTGAGTTCTTCAACGAAGGCCGTGAAGCGACTCCTTCCAATACCAAGGTCGAACCGTCAAGGCGGAAATGAATGTCGTCGAAGACGCCGTAATTCGGAAGAGTAGCGATCTCCTTACGCACCTGTTCCGCGAGACGGTTGTGATCGGCGCCTGCGTTGGCGGCGAACGCGGTGGCGCCGGCCATCAGCAGCGCCGCAAATCCGTTGAGAAGCAAGTTGTTGCGTTTCATTGTCTTGATGTCTCCCTTCCGACCAGTAAGGCGCAATTCCGACGGAAAGAGGATCATCAAAAAGACGAGAAGTGAGAAACCGACAGCCGATAGCTGATCGCCGGATTTCTTACCGGACTTCGAGGATCAACATGTACTGGGTATCCGGCACATGCTCGAGGCCCCGGACCAACCGGAATCCCGCCGCCTCCACTTCGCGGATGACTTCCGGCTTGTCGGCCCGGATATGATCGGGGTCGCGAAAGCCGTCCTTGTAATAGTCAACAAGGACGAACCGGCCGCCGTCGGCAAGCGCCGATCGGATGCCGGAGAGCATCTCTTCGGGGTAGTCGAAATGATGATAGGCGTCCACCGTGACAATCACGTCGGCGGCGCCGGCCTGGAGCCCTGGATTTCGCACACCGCCGATCACATAGGACACATTACCAAGACCTGCTTCTTCCGCAGTCTGACGGGCGGCCTTGGTGAAGTCTTCGTGGATGTCCTGAGCAATCACCTTGCCGTCCTCGCCGACTGCCCGGCTCAAATACGGTAAGAGGAAGCCGGCCCCGGTACCCAGGTCGACCACCGTGTCGCCGGGCGAGAGCCCCAGTTCGGCCACGAGCTTCTCGGCCTTCAGCCGTTCCGCGCGGTTGGGCGATGACAGAAGGTCGATCATGCGGGCGCGATCCTCGGCGCTCTCGTAGCTGCGGTTCGCCTCGGAGGCGACCTGCCCCCACGCTCCCGAGATTAACGTCAGTGCTAATGCTAGGTGCTTTCTCATAGCGGCGTTTCCATGGGCAGGGCGAGAGGCGGATCCACCATGAAGTCGAGCGAAGCCATCTTCTCGACCGAGGCGCGAACCGCCTGCTCGGAACTTGGCTCTACCGTGATGACAAACGGCAGATTGTCCTTGGTGTCGCTAGGTAGCTGCAGTACGGCGTCGAGGCTGATCCTCTCGTCGGAAAGGATCTGGCCCAGCGTAGCGATGATACCCGGACGGTCCTTCACCCGGAAACGCAGGAAAAACGCCCGCTTCTGCAGTGTTACCGGTATCGGCTGATATTCGCCCAAACGCTCGTGGGCAAATGGCGAGACCCGTTCCGGGCTTCCGCGCCGAATCTCGCGCGCCACGCGCATCAAGTCACTGACCACCGCCACTCCGGTGGCCCGCGGACCGGCGCCCTGCCCGTAATAGAAGCTGTCATCGCCGAATTCGCCACGGACCCAAACCGCGTTGTAAACGCCCTGCACACTTGCCAGGATCGTGTGCTTCGGGATCAGCGATGGCCGGACCGATAAAATGAGCCCGTCGGGCGTCTGTCTCGCCGCCGCGATCAGCCGGATGGTGTGGCCGAGCTGGTCGGCGTACTGAAAATCGACCGGCGAGATGCGGCGAATCCCTTCAAGGTAAATGTCCTCCGGCGTGATGCGCTCGCCGAAAGCCAGCGCGGCCAGGAGCGCGAGTTTGGATCG
>CAYLSS010000029.1:0-1239 GCA_964385765.1 uncultured Solibacteraceae bacterium | reverse complement strand
CCGCCTCGGCATAGCCAAGCCGCTGCGCCTCTGCCAGTACGTCTCCGAACGCCGATCCGCGTGACTCGATCTCGGTCATCACGTAGTTGCACGTACCGTTCAGGATGCCCAGCAAAGCCGTAATCCGGTCGCCCGAGATGCCCTCTCTCAGGACGGCGTGAATGGGGATTCCCCCGGCGACGCTGGCTTCCATCGCGAGATTGATGCCGGCGGCGATCGCCTGGTCCCAAATCTCGGCGCCTCGCACACCCATGAGCGCTTTGTTGGCGGTCACAACCGATTTCTTGTTGGCGATGGCTGCCTCGACCACCTCGTTGGCGACCGTCGTTCCTCCCACCAGTTCGACGACAATGTCGACGTCCGGCCGGGACACGAGCTTACGCCAGTCATCGGTTCGATTCACCTCGCCGAGTTTCTCAGGGATCTCCTTGGTCGCAATGTCGAGGTCGCATGCTGCCGTGACCCGAAGCGGAAAGCCCAGCTTCAACTCGATCTGTTCAGCGTTCTCGGCCAGGATGTGCAGCGTGCCTCCTCCAATGGTACCCACGCCCACGACGCCGACTCTGACTTCCTGCATAAGCCGTTATCATAGCAAGTGGGAGTCCTATGAAACGTCTCATACTCCTGACCGTTCTGAGTCTGGCCATCTTGGCGGCGCAGAGGCCGGGAGATCCCGGATACCGGCGTCTGCCCGACGGGCGCAAGCAGTCAGAACTGATCTTGAAGTCGAACCACGAGAAGGTCGTGGAGGAGTCTGAGGAACTTCTCGATCTGGCCAGGGAACTTAACGGGGAACTCGAGGAAAAGGGTCACAACGTGCTTTCCGTTTCGGCCCTTGAGAAGGCGAAGGAGATCGAGAAGCTTTCCAAGAAGATTCAGAAGCGCCTAAAACGCTATTGAGAGTCCCGGCTGGGACTCCATCTCGGCGCTTCTCGGTCGACCGTTTGTCTCCATCACGTACCCTTTCCCGAAAACCGTGTAGATGCGCAGAGAGGGTGACGTCTCGAGCTTCTTGCGCAGACGCCGGATGTGCACGTCCACCGTCCGTGTCTGGGCTTCATCGCTGTAGCCCCAGACATTGCGTAACAGGTAGGTGCGGGACAGGATACGGTTGGCATTGCTCGCCAGCGCTTCGAACAGTTCCTTCTCCTTGCGGGTAAACCGCACATTGGTCGGCATGATTTGCTCAGCGATTGTCATCAGAAACTCACTTCACCCACTTAACTATAGATCTCGACT
>CAYLSS010000028.1:9625-12450 GCA_964385765.1 uncultured Solibacteraceae bacterium | reverse complement strand
GCGCCGTGATGGGCTTATAGAAGATCTCCGGGTGGGCGGGTATGGGGCGATCACCGATGTGGCTTTTGTAGTTGAGCCCGACCGCCAGAACCTTGGTCGGCTCGACGGGGTAGCGGAGCTTCACCGAGCTCAACTTCATTGACGTGCCAGTCGCTCTGCGAGGTCCGAAGAGGTCGCCTTCGATCCCGCGGATCTCGTCGCCCTGCAGCAATCCGAATGCCGTTTCTCCCTCCCGGCTGTATCGCACATAGCGTTCCACGGAATTCGATTGAGCCCACGCCGCCGCGCCCCCGGCAAGGGCAGCGAACAATGCTCGACGCGTCGTCTTCATTCGCCAAATCCTCCTGGCCTTCTAAGTTATCGTATTGAGCCGTGTCTGGCAGCATCGGGCGGCGGAAGTCGCCCGAATTCCATCTCGTCACATCCCCATTCAGGTTAGGGGAACGGGTCTCCCTGCTCCTGGTAACCCGATGATTCATAGTCGCCGTACGTATACACCTCGGTGGTCGGTTCCTGCGGGATTGGGGAGTGAAACAGGACGTCCGGCTGGTCATTGTCTTTGCAGCCCACGCTGAACCGGAAGGTGATGTCCTGCATCGGAGTGTTGGGTGGAAGCGGCGGAAGCCTCCAGGGGCGCGGCTTTTTCGAAGGCCACTGCGGAGGCATCGGGTTGTGCATCGCAAACTCGACAAACTTCTTGTAACGGTTGTCCAGCCGCAGCACCTTGTTGGTGCGGAGGTCTTGCCACGGAGTTACGCTGACAAACTGAAACATTCCAGTTGGGTGGACCCGCAGCTTAACCGCTGCGTTGACGCGTTTCCCCTGGAATTCCGCCAGCATTGTGCTCGGCGACTGGCCGAGGTACTGCGCCACCGATATATCGCCTTTTAGCCACGAGTTCTGAACCGTCAGAAGCCGGCGCCTGGCTTCGGCGCCCCACCGGGAGAGTGGATGCTGGTTGCCTGGAAGATAGTACTGCTGCGGTTCCAGACCGTCGGGATCCCGGAATCGCACCGGGTCCCATTGGGCATATCCGTACAGGTTGAGACCGCCGCCTTCGGCGATCGGATCGCGGCTCAGCCAAACGCCGAGTTCCGGGCTATATGCTCGATATTGAGTCAGAGACAATCCGGAAGGCGCGTGCCGGTGGTGGCCGGTGAAACCGAACGATGAACTAACCGGTCCCGCCGACTCCACCATGCGGCCCCAAGGGTCGTAGTCAAAGCTGCCGGCAATGCGCCCATCCCCGAGCACGACCTGGCGAATACTGCCTAAGTGATCTCGGGTGTAATAGTAGCCGCCATTCGCATCAGCCTCGCCAAAAGTAAAGAAACGCCGGACAGGCACGCTGTCACCGCTGGAAACAACGCGCTCCTCACAGATCCGCCCACCGCACCAGAGTAGCCATGTATCGCTGGTAACCACCCCGTTGTCACTCTCCACGACGCGAATCCGGCGGTCGAAAGCATCGTAAGTGAATTCGCTACGGCGATTGCCCTCATTAATCGCGGCCAGCCGGTTGCGGGCGTCCCATTCGAAGCTGCGCAATCCGTCCGACACCATATTGCCATTGGCGTCATAGCGAAGCTCCGCGGCTACCCCCTCGCGTTGTATCCAGAACATCTGGTTCACATTGTTGAATGCCGCCGGCCGTAGGTAGCGGCTGCCGAACTCGCCGTTCCGATTCCCGGCCGCGTCGTAGCTGTAATTCGCCCAATCGAGCACCGTACCGTCGTTGGCGCCAAGCACCGCGGACACGAGCCGGCCAAGCTCATCGTAGCGATAGGCGTAAGCGCTGGACTCCGGCGTCAAACCGCGCTGAAAACGATTCTGCAGGGCGACCTCGCCGGCATCGCCGTGCGAGTAGCCGAAAGAAGATAGCAGCTCCCCGTCCCGGCCCAGGTTCCAGATGAGCTGCAACCGCTGATCGCCGGCGTTATCCCGATAACCGTACAAGATCCGCTGCCCATTCGGATAGTCGACCGATGCGAGGCGTCCGGCGCCTTCCTCGTAATGGAGCGCGAATTGTCCCAGGGCGTCGCGGATCACGTTGAGCCGGCCTCGCGAGTCATACCCCGCCAGCGCCGCCAGACCATTGACCGAACGACTGACGACACGGCCGAGCTCGTCGTACTGATACTCCACGACGCTCCCCGGAAGCTGGTCCCTCACCGATGCCACCTTCGTCCCGCCCGGCGCCCCGGCGGGATGGTAGGAGTAAGTGACCGTGCTGATGCCATCCGACACACCCACCAGCCTGGGATAGCTGGAGTCATATGTGAAAGTCACCGCATCTGTCTGAACCCCCGCATTGTCGTACGAGACTCGCAGCACGCTGCCGTCAGCGGCGTATTCATAGCTCGTTCCCTGCCCCTTGGGATCGATGATCCGCGCCAGCCGGCCGGTCAGGGAATCGTAGACGTACTGCATCCGGCTGCCGTCGGCGAAAACACGAGCCACCACCCGGCCTTGAACGTCGCGGTCCCAGCGGGTGACGTTGCCGGCCGGGTCAGTTAACTGCGAGACGTCGCCACAACGGCACCAGGCCCATCCGGTCACACGACCCAGAGGGTCGGTGGCCGACACCGGACGGCGAAGCGCGTCGTAGGCCATCGAGGTCTTGCGCCCATAGCGGTCGGTGAACTCGACCGGATCGAGGCGATCATAGCGAACTTCATCCGAGCTCCCGTCCGGGTAGACGCTCCTGGTCGGCCGGTCCAGCGAGTCGAATTCGAACTGCACGGTGTATCCCAAAGCGTCCTTGACAGAGGCGGGACGCCCATACTTGTCATAAGTGTAGTGAGTCACTGAACCGGGCGCCGGCC
>CAYLSS010000028.1:4585-9615 GCA_964385765.1 uncultured Solibacteraceae bacterium | reverse complement strand
AATAGCCTCTGTCATCGTACGCGTAAGTGGTGGTGGCGCCTTTCGGATCGGTCGCTGTCAGCACCTGCCCGCGCGCATTGTACGTGTACGTTGTCGTTTGGCCGTCCGCGCCGGTAACGGTAAGCGGCCGGCGCTGTTCATTCCAGGTGATTCGCGCAAGGCGCTCGTTCGTGCCGTCATTGAAGACCTCCATCAGGTCGATTCCGTTGGCGGCATAATGGAACGAGAAGCTGCGACCCGCGGGGTCGATGGCCCGGGTTACATATCCGCGCTCGTTGTACTCGTACCGATGAAGCTCGAGCGTATCCCCTCCCAGCGAGCGGAAGATTTCGATGGGCAGGCCGTCGGCGCCTTCGGCCTGGCGGTTAATCTCCGATTCGTCCGACGCGTTTGGATGCTGGAACTCGACCGGTCCTTCGAGTGGCCGCTGGATGCGCCACAAGACACCGGACATCACGGTGCCTACCGCCAGCTTCCATTCGAAGACTGTCGCGTTGCGGTGGTCCCTCCCATTGGCCTTCCAGGCGACTTTGTCCCAATAAAGGGTGCCGTGAGCGATCGGAGAGCGTTCGGGCAGGCGCGAGCGAAACTCGATCCGTTCCGTGTCGCCGAGAGGATCGGTGGCCTCCAGCCAGCGGTTTGCTTCGTCAAATGGCCCGCCGCTGACCTGCTTCGGGTCGTCCAGCAGACCGGTACGGAACGTGGTCGTGCCGTAGGGTGTCGTCATGCTGTTGACGAAATCGCCATCGTACGTGAATTCCGAGCTTAGACCGGCGACGTCAGTGATCTTGACGAGCCGGCCCTCGGTGTCGTACTCGAACGTGGCGCTGCGCCCGAACGGGTCGGTCACCTTGGTGATCTTCAGCGGGTCTCCGGGCAGGCCGTAAGACAAGCGCGTCACCTGGCCGATGGCGTCAGTGATCGTGACCAGGCGCATCTGCTCGTCGTAGTCCAGATTCACGGCGTTTCCGGCCGCGTCGACGATCTGACTCAGAAAAACACGGCGATCCTGCCGGCGTCGCGGATCGACCGGTTCGGGAGCGGCAAAGATCTCCCTGGAACCGTCGGGCAAGCGCCGCTCGTAGACGTTGACATCACGGCGCCCGTTGCCAGTCGCAACGAGTTCGGCCTGGCTCTCATAATGGATGGGCGCCGCGGCCGGAAGTTCGGAGAGGGTCGGCATCCGGTAGTCTTCTCCCCCACCGCCGCGGAGCATCACCTGGACCGGGCCGCCGGGCGACCGCGGTCCTTTGTCCAGAACGAATGACTGGAAGTTGAAGGTCCACTTCGGGCCCAAATTGCCATAGGAGAAGATCGCCGGCTGGGTCGCTTCGCGCTGGTTGTAGGTCACCAGAAAATCGATTGCCGGACCGAGAGGGGGAGTATATCCGAGCGGGCGGTCCTCCAGGTGGAGGCTGACCAGCATGGCGTGGAAGTTATAGGTCGCCATTCCGGCGGCATCGTCCACGCAGGTCGCAAGAGCGGCCCAAAGCATGGTCTCCAATTCGTGGAAGGTTCCCCTCCAGCAGCGTCCGTAGATGCGATCGGTCTCCTCCGGCGCGGCCTCTTCCCAGTCGTCCGGCATCTCGGCCTCGAGGACGAGCATGTAGCCTGTTGTCTCCTCATCGAGCGCTTCCCGGGTCACCCAAATCGCTTCTTCGTACAGCGGATTTTCGACGAGGTACGACTCGAAACCGTCCACCACGCGCCGCGCCAGAACGGCCGTATAATGGTCGTATTTCCAATGGACGAGTGCCGGCAGCGCCAGAGCCGCCCCGGGCGGCCGCTTCACCGCGCGCAGGCCGAGACCCGCCTCACGCCCCAGTTCGGCCAACTGCGTCATCGACATGCCGTCGTGCGACGCTTCCGCTTTGAGAAGCCCATCAGGAACCTCGCGGTCCAGGTACTGCAGGATCGCGGCCAGCGACATCGGACCGCAGCGATACTGCCCCTCCGGGTGCTCGTGCGCCTTCCGAAGCGCTTCGACGGCATTTGCCCACTGCTCGGTGGCGGGACCGAAGAGCTTCCGGCCGCCCCGTTCGGCATGCAGGCCCCGAAGGCGGTCGGCACGGCCGAAGTGCGCGTTCATTTCAGCCAGCTCACCGAATGCCCAGTTGGCGATCAGTTCGGCATTGCGGCCCTCGCGCCCGCGGGCCAGGTCCCAGGCCTCTTCGAAAGCCGCGAAGCTGCGGCTGATGTAGCCGTTCTGTCGCCAGATAATGCCGAGGTTGCCGGCGAGTGACGCCCGCCACCTCGAGTCTGGATACTCCTCGAGGAATTTCTCGATCGCCGAGACATCGTCAGGGCGGGCTGCCTCGGCATAGTGATTGAGCGCCGCGAGAAGTGCCTCCGCCTCGGCCCGCGATTGCGCCCCGCCCGGCTCGACGCTAAGCAATGGGATGGGAAAATACCGTGTGCCGGCAATCGGCTCGGGCAATCCGGACCCTTTACTCGCCCCCGGGGCTTTCTCTGACCCCAAACAAGTGCCAGCGACCAGCAGAATGGCCAGCAAAAAACCGCACTGCTGGCCAGAAGAGACGCGGAAGACATACGCCATTGCCCCCTCCGAGACACCTCTGACTTATGTTGTCGAATTGCTCCCTCCGACCGAATCGCCCCCGCGTCCCGGCCGGTTGCAACCCATAACTCCGCCGCTTCACCCAGAATCGGCGCTCCCAGTCAGATGCTGACAGTTGGATCGAAGGATCCGAACCGCTTTTATCTTATCCCATCCCCCCACAGGAATGTGAGAGCGCCGGACGGCTGATGGCACTATCCTGGTTGTTGGCCATCGAAACCAACCTGTTCTCGCTGCTCAAACATCATTGGGGCTACGATCTGTTTCGACCCAAGCAGGAGGAGATCATCCGCTCCCTGACAGAAGGACGGGATGTGGTTGCCATCATGCCCACGGGCGGCGGGAAATCTCTTTGTTATCAACTTGCCGCTGTCGCACTCCAAGGCACGGCGGTAGTGATCTCACCGCTCATCGCCCTGATGCGCGACCAAGTGCAGCAACTCGAACAGATCGATATCCCGTCCGCCTTCTTGAACAGCTCAGTTCCCTATCCGGAGCAACGAGACGTAATGCGCGCGGCCAGCCAGGGCCATTACCGCCTGTTGTACCTTTCGCCCGAACGTCTGGCTCGCGAGGATAGCCTCGAGTGGCTCCGAACAGTACCGGTGTCCTTTTTCGCCATCGACGAGGCGCACTGCATTTCCGAATGGGGACACGAGTTTCGCCCGGAATACCGCCAGCTCAATCGCCTCCGCGTCCATTTTCCCGACAAGCCCGTCGCGGCGTTCACGGCGAGCGCCACCCGGCGGGTCCGCCATGACATCCTGCACCAGCTCGGCCTCCGCAACCCCGGCAAGTTCGTCCTGAGCTTTTACCGTCCGAATCTGCGAATCCTCGTCGAAAAGTGCACTCCCGCCAGCCAGGAGCGCCGCCTGCTCGCCGCCATCCGGGCCCATGAAGGCGCCAATCAGATCATCTACGCCCCCACCATCAATCGGGTTCAAGAAACGGTCGCCCTGCTCGCCAGTCATCGCATTGCAGCCATACCCTACCACGGAAAGCTGGACGCCCAGACTCGCGAGGAGAACCAGGAGCGGTGGATGTCGGACGAAGTGCCGGTGCTCGTGGGCACCATCGCCTTCGGCCTGGGAATTAATAAGCCAGCCGTTCGCTCGGTGATCCACCTGTCACTGCCGAAGTCGCTCGAACAGTACTATCAGGAAGCCGGACGTGCCGGGCGCGACGGAAACCCGGCTGACTGCGTGCTCCTGTGGCAGGGTCGCGATACGGGGCTCCTGGCCTATTTCATCCAACAGATCGAAGACCGCGAGGAACAGAAGCGTTCCTGGGACCGCTACCACGTCATGCGCAGATTTGCGGAAAGCGGAACCTGCCGGCACCGCCAGATCTGCAGCCACTTCGGGCAGCACACCTCTTGGGAGAACTGCGGCGCCTGTGACGTCTGTGGTGAAACGCCTGACTGGCTGGAAGGGCCCGCCTCCCGGCCGACTCCGGGCCGCCAGCCCGCAGCCGCTCCGGCGCGCGCTGTTCGAGATGATCGAATCGCCGGCGAAGCGCCGGCCTTGGCCGACCCTGACCCCGTCATCGTTGAGCACCTGAAGCGGTGGCGTTCGGATCGGGCCCGGCGGCAGGGTGTCCCCGCCTACGTAATCCTCCACGATAAAGCTCTTGCCGATCTCGCTCGCCGCCGTCCGGCGACCCCTGACGAGTTACTGGAAGTCCATGGGATCGGTGAGGCGAAGGCAGCGAAATACGGGCAGGATCTACTGCAAGCCATCGATCAGTGCGGCAAGGACGAAGATTCCGCCGCCACTTCTGCCTGATCATCAGACATCAGAGCGTCTCAGCCTCCTGGCCATTTCTCCGGCGGCGCGCGGTACCTTCAAAGTTTTCTTGAAAGTCTTGCCTTCCTGACGGCATACCCCTGTCGACAACCCAGAACACGGGCCGCAGCGGCGGCCGGAGGATTACGATGACACAACATACAAATCATGCCAGGGGAAAGCTTTCCCTAGCGTTCGCTGCGCTTTTGGCCTTCGCTTGCGGCTTTAACACCGGCCCGGAGATCGCCCACGCCGCTGAGCATTCCTCGCCGGGACAGGGGGCCCTCGTTCGTCTCGATCAGGAAGCGCAATCGACCACGTCGTGCCCGCTGAAGCACACCGACGTCGAAGCCGAGATCAGCGGACCACTCGCCCGGGTCACGGTGAAGCAGCAATTCGAGAACAACTTCCCCGACGCGATCGAGGCGGTCTACGTCTTCCCGCTGCCCGCAAACGCAGCGGTCGACGATATGACCATGACGATCGGCGACCGCACCATCAAGGGCAAGATCAAGCGGCGCGAGGAAGCGCGGGCCATCTACGAGGCCGCCAAAGCCCGCGGCCACACGGCCTCGCTGCTGGATCAGGAAAGGCCCAACATCTTCACCCAGTCGGTGGCTAATATCCCACCGGGCGCGAAGGTCGAGATCCTGATCAGCTACTTCGAA
>CAYLSS010000028.1:0-4575 GCA_964385765.1 uncultured Solibacteraceae bacterium | reverse complement strand
ACTTCGAAACGCTCGAATACGAGGAAGGCGCCTACGAGTTCTCTTTCCCCATGGTGGTTGGCCCCCGCTATATACCAGGCCAGCCGGGGTCGAAAACAGGAGGCGGATGGGCGCCCGACACGGACCGGGTCCCCGATGCCTCGCGCATAACACCTCCCGTTACCAGACCGGAGACACGGGCCGGCCATGACATTTCACTCGTCATCAAGCTGGACGCCGGCGTTCCCATCCGCAGTATCTCGTCCAGGTCGCACGAGGTGGTAACACGCCGTGACGGAGAACGAGCAAGCGTCGAGTTGAAAGCAGAGCGCACGATTCCAAACAAGGACTTTGTCCTCGCCTGGGAGGTAGCCGGGGACAAAATGGAAGATGCCGTCCTGGCACATTCCGCCGAACGTGGAGGATTCTTCACCCTGATCCTACAGCCTCCCGCGCGGGTTACGGTCGAGGATGTAACACCCAAGGAACTGGTCTTCGTCCTGGACACCTCCGGCTCGATGTCCGGG
Source organism: uncultured Solibacteraceae bacterium (assembly GCA_964385765.1). Taxonomy (GTDB): domain Bacteria; phylum Acidobacteriota; class Terriglobia; order Bryobacterales; family Bryobacteraceae; genus CAWELS01. Next base: position 4,069 of record CAYLSS010000028.1, on the reverse strand, counting down.
TTCCCGATTGAAAAGGCCAAGGAAGTTATCAAACTGGCGATCGACGGTCTGTATCCCCGCGATACTTTCAATCTGATCACGTTCGCCGGATCCACTCTCGTCCTTTTCCCTCAGCCGGCGCCCGCAACCGATGAGAATATCCGCAAGGCACAGCACTTTCTGGCTTCGCAACAGGGACGTGGCGGCACCGAAATGATGCAGGCGATTCGCGCCGCCCTCGAACCTTCCGACAAGGAGGGCCACATCCGAATCGTCTGCTTCCTCACCGATGGCTATGTGGGCAATGACATGGCGATTCTCGGCGAAATCCAACAACACCCCAATGCGCGTGTCTTCTCTTTCGGCATCGGCAGTTCAGTGAACCGCTTCCTGCTCGACAGGATGGCCAGAGAGAGCCGCGGCGAGGTGTCCTACGTCAGCCTTGACGACGACGGTTCGGCGGCGGCGCGGCGATTCCATGAGCGCATCCGCAACCCCCTGCTAACCGACGTCGCAATTGATTGGAACGGCTTGCCGGTCTCCGAGGTCTATCCACAGCGCCTGCCGGATCTGTTCACCGCGAAGCCTGTGGTCGTGAGCGGGCGCTACCAGGGTCCCGCACGCGGATCCATCACTCTGCGCGGCCGGATGTCGGGACAGCCATTCACGCGGACTCTCGCGGTCGATCTTCCCGCCGATGAGCCCGAACACGATGTCCTGGCGACTCTTTGGGCGCGGCGTAAGATCGATCACCTCATGTCACAGGACTGGAGCGGTCTCCAATCCGGCTCCGCCAACCCCGCCGTACGGGAGGCCATCACGAAGCTGGGCCTCCAGTATCGGCTGATGACTCAGTTCACGTCGTTTGTCGCGGTCGAGGAGACCATAGTCACCGAAGGCGGCCAGCCGCGCCGCGTTGAAGTTCCGGTTGAAATGCCGGCCGGCGTCAGCTACAACGGAATCTTCGGGGAACGGGAAGAGATCCTGGCCAGCGCTCCCATGGCAAGAATGAAGATGGCGCCGGAACCACTGTTTCGACAGAGGACCGGCGGCGGTCACGCATCCTCGCGTGTCAGCTCCGCGGGCGGGGGTGACCGCGCGTCGGCCCCCCCGAAACCGAAACCCTTGATTCCAGCGGCGGATGAGGAATTTGAGCGGAAGCTCCATCCCGACCTCGCCCGGTTGGCAAACGGGCAGGTCGTGCCTGGGCTGGCCATCGGAAACCACGACGTCGCGGTCGAGATCTGGCTGGTCGACAGTTCACCGGAGACTATCGCCGAGCTCAACGCTCTGGGCTTTAGGAAGATCGAAGAAACCCGCGTCGGCACGATTCTCGTGGGTTGGCTACCGGTCGCAAAGCTCGGCGACGCGGCTAGGCTCGAGGGGATTCGTTCCGTTCTCCCTCACCGAATGTAGTAGCCGGATGCAGTCCGGGGCGGCAGAGCCTGCTCGCCCCGGCCGGGCTGGATCCGCCGAACGCGCGGGTTCAATCCAGCGTGATGTTGTTGCTCTCGAGCGTTGCGCCGAGGGCCTGCTGCGCTCGGGCGATGGCTTTGTTGAAGTCGAGGCGGGCGACGACAGCGCGGCGGCGGGAGTCCGATAGCTCGTTCTGGCGGGTCAAGACCAGGAAGTTGGTCGATTCTCCATTGCGGAAGAGGCGGATCTCGCTATCCACTTTCTCCTGAGCCGCCCGAACGCTGGCTTCGGCGGCGGCGATCCGCTGGCGCGCTGTCTGAATGGACTGAAGCGCGTTGCGGACCTGGGCGGCGATGGACTGCTCGAACTGCTGCCGCTCAAGACGGATACGCCGCTCGGCGATGGCGGTCTTTGCCAGCTCCGCCCTCGCCGCCCGGTTCCGGGCGGTCCAGTCAATCTGCACTCCCGCATACACGGTCGGGAAGTCTGCTTGGAAGACCTGGCTCCAGACTTTCGAATACGGTCCGACAATGGCTTGCGCTACCCCTCCGGTCTGGCCCGGCGGCAGCGGCGGCAGGCCATGCAGTCCGGAGAGCGTGTTGAGGCGCATCAGTTGATCGCGGAAAGTGTCCGTGAAGGGATTCTGGCGGCTGGTCTCGGCGCCACTCAGACCGGCCAGTGAATAGCCGCCCACAACGTTGACCGCCACGCGCGTCTGGTTCCGGGCGAGCCTGGCCCGGATGTCATTGGTTTCAAGCTGGAGGTCCGCCTGACGGAGTTCTGGACGCTGCCCGAGCGCCAGGTTCACGGCTTCCTGAACAGTACCAAATTCCGGGGCGCCGAGCGTTCGTTCCCCAGACGGTAGGATCTCATTGTTCCAGAAGGGGTCCTCCGAACCTCGCCCCAGCAGGAGCTTGAGCGCGTTCTCGGTCTCCGTCACCAGGCCGATGGCGGCATACCAGGTGTCGATGCGGCGTTCCAATTCGGCCTCGGCAGCCGCCAGCTCGACACTGGCGAGGGTGCCGGCTGCGATCATGCGCTTCGTGCGGGCAAGCTGCTCGCGCGCCAGCGCCACGGCCTCGGCGGAAACAGTCACGTTCTGCCGGGCAGCCACGAGATTCCAGTAGGACTCCTGCACGGCGGACACAACATCAATCACTTGAAGCTCGAATTGGACCTCGCTCAGAGCAACCCGCCGGCTGGTGATGCGCAGTTGGGCCCGCGCCGGGTCGATTGACCGGCCCCGGGTCAGCGGCAGGCTCACGTTAGCGCTGAACAGAGCGGTGTTGAACGGGCTCAGCACGTCGAACGGATTGGTGGTGGTTTGCCGGGAGTTCTCGAGCGCGACCCGGAGCGATGCTCCCCACCATGGAAGGCGCTGGCCCCACGAACCCTCCAGAAGCCCGATGGTCTGCTCCAGCTTCCCGTCGGTGCCGATCAGGGTGGAGGAAGTTGGCGTCGTCCGATCTTCAATCCGCGGCGCGAGGCGAAAGCGCGGATCGAGATAGCCGCCGGCGCCAAACCGGTCTTGCGCGCTGGTCTCGATAAACGTCTTTTCGATCTCGATATCAAGATTGTGCTCGAGCGCTCGTTCGATCGCGGAGGCGAGCGAAAGCTCCGTTTGCCCGGCCCCGACGCCGACCCTGTCCGGGGCATCCGGCGCCGAGTCCGCAGCCTGTCCGGCCGCGAGCGGAATACAGACGAGGAGTGCGATACAGATTCTGAGCATGACCATCAGCGAACAGTGGCCGTCACTCCCGCCCAGGCGCGGCGAAGCGCCCGTCCCGGAAGTCCGGCCAGCCGGCCGAGGCGAGCCCAGACCGGCGAGTGTGCAATGTCGTCGAAAATCGAGTACGCAACCGGTGTTACCAGCAGCGAAAGCAGCAGGCAGAGGGTTTGCCCGCCAATCACCACGATGGCCACGGTCCGGCGGGACCCGGAGCCGGCCCCGCCGCCGAGGGCCAGCGGCGTCATCCCCGCCACCAGCGACATCGTTGTCATGAAGATGGGCCGCAGCCGGTCCTCGCAACCACGGAAGATGGCTTCGGCGCGCGACAACCCCTCGCGGCGAAGCGCCTTGATGTGGTCGACCTGGAGAATCGCGTTCTTCTTCACGATTCCGAAAAGCACGAAGATGCCGACCGAGCTGTAGATCACCGAGAAGTTCTCGCCGGCGATCATCAACGACAGCAATGCGAAAGGAACCGAAAGCGGCAGCGACAGCAAAATGGTGATCGGATCAATGAAGCTCTCAAACTGCGAGGCCAGGACCATGTACATAAAAACGATGGCCAGCAGAAACGCGATCATGTAGGCTCGGCCGGCACGTTCAAACTCCTCGCTACGCCCGATCAGTCCCGTGCGATATTCGGGCGGAAGATCCATCTCGGCCACCTTTGCTTCGAGCATGTTGATCACGTTCGAAAGCGACTGGCCTTCGACGATGTTCGCGGTCAGGCTGATCTGGCGCTGCCGGTTGTAGCGCTCGATTTGATTCGGCCCTTCAGCCAGTTCGAGCGAAGCGACGTTCGAGATCGGTACGTTGCCCAGCTTGGTGGAGGGAACGAAAAGGCGTTCCAGGGCCACCGGCGAACTGCGGAACTCGCGATCCACCCGGAGCTGGACATCGTAGCGGTCCGCGCCCTCCCGGTACGTGGTCACCTGTTCGTCTCCG
>CAYLSS010000027.1:0-12566 GCA_964385765.1 uncultured Solibacteraceae bacterium | reverse complement strand
ACGAAATCGAGTTCCTCGCACAGCGCCGTGGTGGCCGAAACTACACGCAATCGGCGAAAGTGTCTTTGGAACTCCAGGTGAGTCATCAACGCCAAAACATAAGGTGAAATAACTGGCTTAATTAAAGCATATCGTTGGAATAACAGAGGTCGTATGTCGTGCTACATATCATCGAAAGAGAATCGCTTCTATGCCGCTCTGGAACAGAGCTATGGAAACGCGGCGCTAATAAGTGAAGCAGATCGTTTGCCGGCGGTCAAACTGCAAGCTTCGCAAACAGCAGAACGCCTGGAACGTCGTGATAAGACCGGCTCCCGAACGTTCGCCGGCCTGGCGTCCGGCAGGAGAAATGAAACAAGATTCCGGCTCTCAACCTACATGATGAGTTGGCCGCTGGATCGGCCCGAGCCATTCTGCGGCGTCCTTGTACACGCTGCAATGGGCGCGCCGCCGCTTGTTTTCGCGGGAGGGTCCGTGCAGTCGATTAGCGGTATGCAGCTTACCCTTGCAGCGGCGCATGACTTAACGATCGGCCAGGCGGTTAGTATCGGGGGTGAACTCCGGTTCATTTCAGCGGTGGTGGACGCCCAAACTGTGGTGTTGAATGCACCGCTGACTGAAGGGCAGGCATCGGGGTGGCCCGTCGACCGCACAGTCACCTATCGGTTGCAATCGAACCTTCCAAGCGTGAGCATCTATGACTACTGGAGTCCCGACTCGTCCGTTCAGCGGGTCGTCACCGGATGCGGGGTCGACGAGTTGTCGGTTCGCATCAACAGTGACTTCCACGAATTTGGTTTCGCTGGACCCGCTAGCGACATCGTCGACAGTGCAAGCTTTGTATCCGGTGAGGCGGGAATGGTTCAGTTCCCTGCGGAGCCGTCAGTAGTTCAGAGCGCATACGCTGTGGTGCCCGGCAATCTAGGTCAAGCATGGCTGGGATACTCGCCAGACCGTTTCTATACGCTGACCGGCGCTGAGGTGACAATCGGCAACAACATGGACTTACGTGCGCGGGAATTTGGCATGAGTGCTCCACGTTGTCTTGTCCCCGGGATGCGCGACGTCAAGACGACTTTCAGTCTGTACGAGAAACCAGATACGGCGACGAAGGCGCTATATCAAGCGTCACGGCAGAAGTCGCCGATCAGCGTGATGTTTCAGCTCGGACAGCAGGTGAGCCAATTATGCGGTGTGTACATGAAAAGCGTGGTCCCGGAAGTTCCCGGGTTTTCGGATGACGATCCGCAGTTGGAGTGGCGGTTCAGCCAATGCCGGGCCGAAGGCATCGTTGACGATGAAGTGTACATCGCGTTCGGGTGATTAAGCATGAACTACAGAAGCAGCGTGACGAAAGCCTCAAAGGTGATGGAGGGCGTTACCTTCGAGGTGGTGCGGATGTCTTTTGAGCGACGCATCCATCTTACCGAACGGATTCGGGAGCTCGGCATGAAGACACAGTATTTGGAAGCAGGCGAGCAACTAGGCGAGAAGCTTGAGGCGGCGGTGTTGTCTCAGCGGATTGAATCTCTGTATCTCGAATGGGGTCTCCGAGCGGTCAATGGCCTGGAGATCGATGGAGAGCCGGCTACGCCGATAAGATTGCTCGAGGTAGGGCCAGAGGAATTATGCCGTGAAATCGTCCGTGAAATCAAGGCCGAGTGTGGTCTGTCGGACGAAGAGCGAAAAAACTAATAGTCGCCTTCCACTTTCAGTACGCGAACGAGGCCGCATGGAAGTGCGACGTGTGCCGTAAGAGCGGTCTGGAAAAGAAACGGCGATGCGCATGGTTAGGGATTAGTGTCGAGTCGGATCCAACCCCGGTATGGGTCAGGAAGGGCGCGGTTGCTCAGGCCTGTCCGGTGTCGTTGATTACACCGTTGAGCCTTTCGTTCCTCGAGCAATACACCGCGTGGAAGCTATTCGGTGGAAGTGACCTGAAAACGACTCCCGGGAAGACCGTGGACGCGTTCTGTGTTCTCGAGACGGAGTACCGGAAAGAGATGAGTGATGAGAGATGAAATATTGATCCAAACACTGCGGGAGTTGTTAAGTCCGTTGAGTATAGCCGGCGAGCAGCAACCGACGTCTACTGTAGCAGCGCTTGTGGACGTCGATGATGCGGGCACGTCCGGCACCTCCCGGATTCAGAGAGAAAGCTTGGAGTCGCCGGTCAGGGAGGCGGAGGAGCGGCTTGCGCGGGAGTTGGGGGCGCTGGCCGCTGTGGCCCGTTTGCAGGCGGAGAATACGGAGGCGAACACACGGGCTGTGATCGAGAATTCATTGACCCAGATCAATCGTTCGGCGGCTTCTACCGCCGGCTCGATCGGCAAGTCGCTCCTGTCCTTTCTTGGAGGCGGGTTCGGCCTGTTTAAGGCTGTCGGCGAGTTGCTTGGCGGTGGTGAGGAGAAGCTTCCGCCGCCGACGTCTTTCGCGCTTGCGCCACCTGTCAACTACGAAGGCGCCGTCGCCAGTTTCAGACCGACAGGCAGTCCGGTTTGGTACGGGCAGGACGGGCTGCCGCGCGCAGCGGTCGCTTCAACGCCTCCCCAAACAAACATCACTGTGCAAGTGGAAGCGATGGATAGCAGATCGTTTATCGACCGGAGTGAGGAGATTGCCCTCGCCGTGAGGCGCGCACTCCTTGATTCGCACTCGCTAAGCGACGTTGTAGTGGAGTTGTAATAACATGGCTGAGTTTCCAGTTCTGAAGACAGGCGCCGTGGCGCAGTATCCTTCGCAGCGGACGATCGCATATGCGACGACTGTATTGCGGTTTGTCGACGCCACCGAGCAGCGGTATCGCGAATTTGCCGCGCCTGAGCGCACGTGGGTGATTCGGCTGTCGCTGCTTGACGACGCCGAAATGACCGCGGTGGATGAGTTCCTTCGTGCCCAGAGAGGCGAACTTCACGACTTTGCCTTCACTGATCCCTGGGACAGTACAGTCTATGGTAGTTGCCGGCTGATTGGAGGAGATTCCAGCCTCGAGTATGTTGGCGAGCGGCGCGGTCAGGCGGCATTGATGGTCAGGGAGAACCGGGCGTCATGATGGCGTTTCCGCAGATCGGGCGGGGCGCTCAGTATCCGATCAAGTTAACGCGACATTTCAGGACAGTGACAAATCGGAGTTCCGGCGGGCAAATCGTCCGCTACGGTGAGATAGCGGGAGCCACTTCGATATGGGATCTCGTAATTGAAGGAATAAGCGACTCTGAGTGGCTGTCCTTGGAGAGTTTTTTCGTCCAATGTGAGGGACGGCTTCGGGAGTTTACGTTTCTTGACCCGACGGCCAATCTGCTAGCCGAGAGCGAGGACCTTTCCGCTCCAGTCTGGCAGCGCGACCCGATGATTCAACTGACACCTGGGATCGGCGATATCAACGGCGGAGATCGTGCAACCCGTCTGGTGAATACAGCGCAGGCCGAGCAGGGTATCGAACAGGAGCTTCCCGTTCCAGGCGACTTCCGATATACGATGAGCCTCTTTGCGCGGTCTGGTGGCTCAAGCAGCGTGACGTTGCGGGTGGCGGCGCCGAGTGGGACGTCAAAGAAGACGGAAGCTGTGTCGGAGCAGTGGCGCCGACTCATATATGCTGCCCCGGCCGGCCCGATCAGTGAACAGGTGGCCTTTGGACTTCAAATTCCCCCGGGTGCTTCCGTGGACGTGTATGGGATCCAGGTGGAGGCGCAATGGTGGGCGTCCGAGTACAAGAGGAGTGCCGGGCAAGGCGGAGTATTTTCGAAGTCGCATTTTGACCAGGACGACTTGGTTCGCGTGACCGAGGCGCCGAACCATAACTCGACAAGATTACGTATCGAGTCTCTCAGTGAAGGCTACTAAGTCATGCCCAGCATCGAAAATCTCAAAGAGAATCAACTGCTCGAGACGCCGCTCTTGCTCTTCGAATGTGTTTTGCGCAATGGTGAAATCCACCGCTGGGCGACACATAGCATCCAGCACGAAGGCCAATCCTATGCAGCGCGGATCATTCGGCACACGCCACTGGAATCTCGTTCATTATCAGACTCTGGCATTGACGCCATATCGCGGGTCACTATCACACTGGCAAATGCCGACAGCTACCCGTCGCAAATAGAACGCTCGATTGGATGGAAAGGGGCTCAACTCACCGTAAGATTTCTTTTCTTTGATCTGACGGCCGGAGCCGCTGCTTCCGATAGCGTCGTTGTATTCCGCGGTGTTGCGAACGCTCCAGACGAGCTAAGCGAAGCGGAATGCCGGTTGACGTTCGCGAGCCGTCTATCGCTGCAGCGTCTGCTGCTGCCCGAAATTCGCATTCAGCGGCGGTGTCCATGGACCTTCCCGACTACATCCGCGCAGCGCGAAGAGGCCATTCATGGAGGCGAGAAAGGCCGGTACGGTCCGTTCTTCCGGTGTGGATATTCCGCTGATCAGTCCGGCGGCACAGGCAATCTTAACGGAGGATCGCCGTTCACGAGCTGCGATGGAAGCAGGTCGTCCTGTGAACAACGCGGGATGTTCGACGAGGATGAGGCAGGACGCGGCACAAGACGTTTCGGAGGAATCGAGTTCGTCCCGGAGACGATCCTGGTGCGAAGTTTCGGTGAGAAGGGAGCGCACTATTCGGGAGCGGTTGAGAATCAGGCGCGCTACAACGACTTTGTTCCAATCGTATATGGTACAGCCTGGTATGAGCCGCCGATTGTCTTCGGACGCAATGACGGTAATCTCACCCGGTTAGAACTACTTCTTGGAATAGGTGAGATCGAGGATGTACTCACCGTTGTTGTCAACAACGTCGAGATTCCAGAAGGCAAAACCGGAGCGGAGATGACCGGTACGGGCTGGTTCAACCTCGTGAGCCGAGGCAATCGCACGGGAAACTTCAACCTTGATTTCAGCGATTCCGGGGGGACGCCACTAGGAGACCCGTACGGCAGCATGGCCTATCTTTCGGTTGTTGTCCCAAACCACGTCAATAATGGTGGAACGCTGCCTCGCGTCCAGGTATTGCTAAAGGGACTGCGGCTGGAGACCTTCCATCCGGACGGATCGTTCAACGCGACCGAGTTCACGAACAATCCTGCCTGGATCGTATTGGATCTGCTGAGGCGATGCGGGTGGAGGCCGTCGGAACTCGATCTACCTAGTTTCTCCGCCACCGCACAGCACTGCGATGAGCTGATCTCGACGGAAGACCTAAACGGAAATGCGGTCAGCATTCCGCGATACCAGTGCAATCTCGTGGTGCGGCGGCGACGAAGCGCTGCTGATTTGGTGAGGGGGGTTCGGGAGGGCTCGGGTCTGTACCTGACATATGGTTATGGAGGGCTTCTCCATCTGAAAGCGGCTTCGAACTTCGCGGTGCAGCACCCGACCAAGGCAGCGGGCAGCAACAGCGAGCAAGAGTTCAACTCAGGCTGGCCGGCCTATGAATTTGGCGACGGCAGTATTCTGCGTAAGGCGGACGGCGCTCCCGCGATCCGCTTCTGGAGTAAACCGACGTCCGACACATCCAACCGTCTCTCAGTAGAATTCCAGGATGAGTGGAACGGCTATCAGCAGGACAGCCTGTCACTGGTGGACGTCGATGACGTTCTGCAGTCGGGCCAGGAGGTTACCTCGCGGCTTCCCGCACTCGGTATTGCAAACTTCAGCCAGGCGGCCCGCATCCTGCGCCGCACACTTGACAGAGAGATACGGGGCAATCTCTTTGTCGCTCTCGAGACGAGCGTGCGCGCCATGGGTGTCCAACCGGGCGATCTCATCACACTTACCTACTTAAAAGAAGGATTTACGCGCCAGCCGTTTCGGGTCACTCGTGTAGCGGCGGGTAACAACAGCGGAACGATCAATATCACAGGTCAATTGCATGATGATACCTGGTACGCTGATATGCTCCACGCTGGAGGGTCAGCCGGCCGCTCACGAGGAGGAGAGATCGGTGTTCCGCGGCCGCTATTGGGTACTGTGGCCGACGAGGATGGCAAACTGCAGTTCGGCATCGTTGAGAACAAGAATGAGTTATCCGACGGCAGCATGAAGATAGCGCTGACGGTGAGTTTCGTGGTGCCCCGCCATCCAGGCAGAGGTTTTAGCGGTGTTCCGCTGGTTAGCCTGGCTGCGGGAGTGGATACGAGCGGCGGCAGTTTGCCCGGCAATAGACTCTACTACTACGCCGTAAGCGCATTTGATGCTGGCGGCGAAGAAAGTGAGACATCATTCATTGTGCGTGCGGCGACGGCGGCATTGACGGACGCAAACCGGGTAACGCTGACGGGGCTCAGTTTCCCGAAGGAGGCGACAAGCTTTGGAGTCTACCGTGGTGATAATCCTTCTCAACTCTGCCGGATCGCGAGTCATATGCCGATTGCTCAACAATTCATCGATGACGGACTTCCCTGTCTCGATGCTGGTCCGCCGGACTCAAACTATGATCATGCCAGACTTTACTGGCGGTTGGAACGCGTCCCGGAGTATCCGGTGACAGCGAGTTCTCCGAACAGTATTGCCGCTGAGAATTTGCAGATGATCGACAACGAGCACACCGGTGCTGTGGTGCGAGTCACAAGGGGGAGGGGAGCCGGTCAGGAGCGGGTTATATCTGGCAATGACGCCCAGACGCTGATGATCGAAGGGCACTGGGAGGTACAACCGGACGCATCGAGTTCATTTGTCGTTAGCGAAGCAAGCTGGCACCTTGGAGCCAGCGGGCGAAGCAGTCCATTGGAGTTTGAAGTTCCAAATCACCACGGCGCAACAGTGCACATTTCCGGGCGCTCGACGAATGCACTGGGCCGCGAAAGTCCTTTGGAGTTGAGTCCCTTGACGCGCTGGGTTATTGGCGGAGCCAGCGGATCGCAACTCGACATCGACGTGCCCGACCAGCCGGTCTTTGGACTCAACCGGACCGGCCAAGGCACGGTGGAGGTTGTCGGTGTGGGTTTCGGCGATTTCACAAATACCCGCAGTATCGATGCGGGTACGCTGAGCGTCCATTATTGGGACGAACTCAGCAGCGGTGATGTGCCCGCACTCGCATCGGGAATCGCCGCTGGCGATACGAGTATCGATTTGGACGGACCCGGTTCGGCCGTTGTCGGCGGATTGGTCCAGGTCGGGAGTGAGATTCTCGTGGTTGAAGCTGTACTGAACGGGGGATTGCAGTATGACGTCTCTCGCGGGTCATTCGGGACAGCCGCCGAGGCGCTTACTGCCGGAGAGCCTGTCTATCATCTGGAGAGGAAGACCTTTGTGGTCCCTTTCGTTCGAGATTTCTTCGGCAGCCCGGCGAGCGGCAGCTTCAGTTATCCAATCTTTCTGCCGGATGTCCGGATTGCAGCGGCTGAGCTATTCGTGACAAACTCTCGCGGAAACAGCGAGTCGGCGCGGAATGCATTTACAGCGACAGTCGATCGGGGGTTAAGAACGCTATCCGGGGGACAGCTCTCGATTCAGGTCGACGGCTTTCTGGCGATCGAATCAAACGCAGCCCCCCCATTGGTGATTGAGGATTCACACTCGGTGCGAGATGTCTTCGCAGTAGTGCAGGCGGCGCCAACCGGAGCGCCGGTGGATATTGAACTGCACGTGGACAATCAACTCTATTGCAGCTTGACGATACCTTCGGGGCAGAAGAGCTCCAATGTCGTCGACGGATTTAATCTGCCGCCGCTCCGTGAAAAGGCGGAAATGACCCTTCACATTGTGTCGGTCGGACAGGCGTTCGATACCACTACCGGCCGCGACCTGACAGTGACCATTCGTCTCTAGGAGCATACCGATGCCCGAAATTCTGGAAAAACTCCGGCCGGACCGCGACCTACAGTGCTACTTCGAAAGACCGTCGGCAATTGCAGCAATGCACCATGCTTCAGCGAGCGGGTTCGAGGTGAGTGGCACCTGGCGCCAGCAGTTCGACTGGGCGGTTATCGAGTGGAACCGAGACAACGTCATCGAACATCCGGCATTCCGTAACCTACCCGATGGTGATCTCCGCGGCCTGACACTTCAGTATGACGAGACCAGGATGAACTGCATTCCGCTGGACTCGGACCTGTTCCCTACCGTGGATTGGCCCTACCTGAGGGTATGGGCTGATGACAGCGCGGGTGAACAGTTTTACCAGGTTCCGATCGGAAGCTACGCAGATCCGATTGAAGGGTCCTATGTGCCCGCGACCGTCGAGATGGAGCTTCTGGGAGCACCAACGGGCGGAGACTACGTGGGATTCCATTTCTTGGGCGAGAATCACACTTATCAACTCCTCACTAACGATTCGCTGGAGGACGCCGCACAAGCTTTGGTGGATAGTGTAAATACATTTTCGACTCAGGTTCTCGCTGAACGAGAAGGGACACGCATTCGTTTGACGTATGTCGGGGAGGGTGGCACTCCGACGGATACCACGACGGGAGCCAATGGGGACCGCATCGGCGTGTACGGATTCGTCAGCGGGGCGGGTACCGAACAGTGGAAAAACTGGTGGGCGAAGTTCGCGGGAGGGCAGTCGCCATCAAAGTGGCGCGTCACGCTGCCGCTGGATTCACTAGTCGCTGTGGACGGACGTGCCGTACCGGTATATGCGGTCCGCAAGATGCGCTGGACCTATGCGGCCGAGCTACAGCCGGACGAGTACCAGCGCAGCGAGTTTCGGGTGGTCGTATCAAACTGGTCGGTTACGGGCAGTGATAGAACATACGCCGTAGCGGGACCCGGCAGCCGCCGGCTCGAAAGCGACAGCAGTGAGTGGAGTTATTCCGGGACGTGGACAACGGCCAAGGGAAACTTCTCAGGAGGTACGATCCACTCGACGAATGAGACTGGTGCGGAGGCTGTCTGCCGCTACTACGCGGCCGAGGGCCATGAGCTTTATCTTGGGACACGCTCGGCGTTCAACGGGACGCAGGTGACCGTACAAGTCGATATGGACGCTCCGGTAGTGGAGAACCTTCTGCTCAGCGGGGAGGACGTGCTCAGGCGCATGCGGCTCGGCGGGATGATGCCAGGTCACCATACGGTGACGGTGACCCATTCAGGAGAAACCGGGACGTTCTTCTACCTGGACTATCTCGAGGTCGCTATGCCGCATGAAGAGCTCCCAAGCTTTCCTGGAAATTCGAAGATCACGTTGGCGACTGATTGGGACACCGATCACTCACTGGCTGTGGCGGCCGAGCGAACAGCGTGGATGATCCACTCGCTTGGCTTTCATGGTCGTGTAAACCACTATGTCGGCGCCCTGTGGCATTACGAACTGGTGCGTCCTGGCCACGAATATGCGATGGGGACGATTGATTTCCTCGGGACGCCAGTATTTAGTGAGGTGACGGAGCTCAGGATTGGGAGAGTCGGTTACGCTTCTGAGGATGATGCGGTTATCTCTCATGTCAACCTTATTGGTGATACCGCAGAGACAATCGCGAAGGCTTTCGAACTGGAACTGAACCGGGGTTACACGGCCGTCCATGCGCGGGCCGACGGCGGCCGGCTGACCATCATTGCACGGGCCATGGGTACTGAGGGAAACCTGGTGACAGTTTCCGCTTCCCCAACCAGTGGAGATTTCTATGCATCGGTTTCGGGAAATACTTTGGAGGGTGGCGTGGATGGGGAATGGCGGACGGATCTGGCCGCGACGCCCCGGCTCAACCGAGCCGTGCAAGACTGGAGTCAGGCCTTCTACCTGGCACTCAAGAACTACGGCCTTGAGGTTGTCGCGGCGTTCAGTATGGAGTTGCAGCATGGTGATCCGTCGCTGGAATCAGGCATCGCGCAGCGCTACCCGAGCGGCGAGGCCGCGTTGCTCAACACTCCGGCACTGCAGACGAATTTCTCGCCAACGAGCACTGAGTTCTGGAAGCAGGTGTACGCCGATATGGCTAACGTCATGGCCAGCGTTGGTATTCCGCCTTACCTGCAATTCGGTGAGGTCCAATGGTGGTACTTCCCTTACGACGGAAGCGGGATGCCTTTCTACGACCAATACACTAAAGAGACCTTTGCGACTCTTTACGGGCGCGAGATGGCGGTGATTCCGAGCCATGAGGCGGACCCGGCGCTTTATCCGGAAGAGGTTGCTTTCTTGCCGCAGTTGATCGGCGACTTCACGGACGCAGTCATGAGCCATGTCCGAGCAAGCCATCCCGACTGCCGTTTCGAGGTGCTGTACCCCACCGATGTCAACGAGACGGCTCTCAATAGCTTGGTCAACTATCCGACCGAGCACTGGACGCCAGGGATTCTGGACAACCTCAAGACAGAGAGCTTCACGTACACCTTCACGCGAGACCTGGATGCAAGCTATCGGACGATCGAATACGGCAAGGATCGAGGCTTCTCGCCTCAGAGGCGCAGCTTCCTGGTTGGGATCGGCGATTCGAAGGTGCCGTGGACGAAGGAAGTGAACCGGGCGCTGTCGGAGAACGTCGAGTCGATCGTGCTTTTCGCGCTCGACCAGTACTGCTTGATTGGCTATTCGACTCCGCTTCCGCAAAGCCGGCGCCGAAGCACCTTCATGGGCTGATTGGCCCGATTGTGGGTCGTGTCCCCGGCACGCTATAGTTGTCATTTCGTGATCCTGGTTCAGAGTGTCTCAAAGCTCTATCGGCTCTACCAGAAACCCTCCGATCGAATTCGCGAGGCCCTGCCGTTTTCCCCTTCGAAGCTCCACACCGATTTCTGGGCGCTGCGCGACGTCAGTTTGCACGTCCATCCCGGAGAGACTCTGGGTCTTATCGGACCAAACGGATCAGGCAAGAGCACTCTCTTACAGATCGTTAGCGGGATTCTCCATCCGACCTCCGGACGCATCTCTACGGAAGGCCGCATTGCCGCACTTCTCGAGCTGGGCGCGGGCTTCAATCCCGATTTCACCGGCCGCGAGAATGTCTACCTGAACGGTGAAATCATGGGGCTATCGCGAATCGAGATGGAAAGAGCGTTTCCTCGGATCGAGGGCTTCGCCGAGATCGGCGAGTTCATGGAGCGCCCGGTCAAGGAATACTCGTCCGGGATGTATGTCCGACTCGCCTTCTCGACCGCCATTCACGTTGACCCCGACATCCTGATCGTCGATGAAGCACTGGCGGTGGGCGACGCGATCTTCTCGAGTCGCTGCGTCGCCAAGTTCGAAGAACTGAAGCAAAAGGGCGTGACCGTTCTCTTCGTTACCCACGATCTGGGTCTCGTCAAGCAATTAGCCGATCGCGCAATCCTCATGCTCAACGGTCGCATCGCTGCAGAGGGCCTTCCCAGCGACGTTGTCAATCGGTATGTGGGGCTGGTGCTCAATCGGAAGGGCGAACGCCCGGCCGCGGCGACCGAGACGAAGTCCCTGGCTTCCAGCTTCCGGCACGGCGATGGCGCCAGTCGGATCCTCGGCGTGGAACTCCGGCGCGCCGGCGGTCAAAAAACGACCTCACTCGAGACCGGAGAGGAGGCTGCCATCCACATCCGTGCGAGATTCGAACAGGACACGGAAGATCCGGTCATCGGCATTCTCGTGCGCAACCGGCATGGCGTCGACGTTTTCGGTACCAACACCCGAATCGAGGGCCAGCGCCTCGGTGCATTTCGAAAAGGTGAGACGCTCACCGTTCGCTTCTGTTTCCATTGCTACCTGACTCGGCAGGAGTATACACTCACGGTAGCCTCGCAGAACTGGGATGGGACCAGCCAGGATTGGCTGGACGATGTGCTGCAGTTCCGGGTCATCGACAGCAAACAAAGAGCCGGTGTAGTCAGCCTCGACGTTACAGTATCTTGGGAGAAGAATTGAGCATTTCAAGCACGCCAGCCGCCAAGAGTTCGGGCGAGAAAAAGTTCTTCGGTCACCCACCCGGGCTCGCGACCTTGTTCTTCACCGAACTGTGGGAACGCTTCAGCTACTACGGTCTGCGCGCCTTGCTCATTCTCTTCTTGACTGCAAGTGTCTCGGACGGGGGGTTCGGCTTTGACATTGCGAGCGCGGCGGCAGTTTACGGGCTCTTCACCTCGATGGTCTACCTGTTGAGTCTGCCCGGCGGTTGGGTCGCCGACCGTATCACCGGCCAGCGCCGAGCCGTGTTGTATGGCGGCTTGCTCATTGCGGCTGGTAACTTCTTTCTGGTCTTTCATAGTGTCCCGGTCTTCTTTCTCGGACTTGCGGTGATCGCGCTTGGCACCGGCCTGCTCAAGCCGAATGTAAGCACGATTGTCGGACAGATCTACGGCTCGAAAGATCCTCGCCGCGACGCCGGTTTTTCCATCTTTTACATGGGCATCAATATCGGCGCGTTCTTGGCGCCCCTGGCGTGCGGTTACCTCGGCCAAAGGGTCAACTGGCATCTCGGATTCGCGCTTGCCGCGATAGGGATGCTGCTCGGCACGCTCCAGTACTGGCTGGGCTGGAAGAACCTCGGGGAAGCCGGCCTCTATCCGACGCCGTCAGAATCGCCCGAGCAACAGCGAAAGCTGATTCTTACAATGTGGGCCGGGGTCGCTGCGCTTGTTGCTCTGGCGGCCACGATCGGAGTTCTTGCCTACACGGGCGCGGCGGGCCTCACCACTCAGATGGTCTCAGATGCATTCGGCGTTGTCCT
>CAYLSS010000026.1:6937-12616 GCA_964385765.1 uncultured Solibacteraceae bacterium | reverse complement strand
GCGGTCGCGATGCAGGCCTGGCCTCAGAGCATGGCCATTGCCGCGGTCATCGTGGTTGTCATGGCCGTCGCCCTGACGGTGAGCCGTAAGTCGCCGGCGCCTAAATCTCCGGAGCCGATACCGTCTCCCACGGCGTCGATGCCGTCTCCGCCGGAGACTCCACTTGTTTCGACCCCGCCGGCCATTCCGGCCGATGCGCAGTTGGAAGCGCGGTTCAACGAAGGTGTGGAGTTAGCAAAGCAGGACCGGTTCGAAGAAGCGCTGGAAGCGTTTCGGGACGTTCGCCGCCGGTATCCCAATGCCCCGGAAGTAATCGCCAACATCGGTAAAGCCTGCCTCGAATTGGGACGCGCCGCGGAAGCGGCTGAAGCTTATCGGGACGCCATTCGCATCCAGCCGCGGGAGCCGATGTACTACGACATGCTGGGCGTAGCGTATGGTGAGCTCGGCAACATCGAGGCCTCACTGGACTCATTCCGGAAGGCGATCGAGTTGGATCCACAATTCGCCTCGGCCTATAACAACGCCGGCACTGCCTATGCCCGCCGCGACGATCTGCCGCGGGCGATTGAAATGTTCGAGAAGGCGATTGAGATCCAGCCGGATCTGACCCGCGCTTACGGGAACCTGGTCCGTATCTACATCCAGCTTGGCCGGACGGAGAAAATCGAGCCACTCATAGAGCGCTTGCTGGCGGCGAATCCGAACGATCCGATGGCGCGGCAGGTTTTGGAGGAGATGCGGAGTCCCGCTCCGGAAGAATCCGGATTGTCCACCTCCAGCTTTCCCCCGGTTCCAGCTCTACCAGGCCCTGCTTCAGGTTCAGGGAGTTCTGCAGCCCCACCCACGGCTCCGGACTGAAGTAGCCGGCCGCCGGGTCACCCCAAACATTGAAGAGGATCACCGGCTTGTCCGGTAGGGCATCGGCCAAATGGCTCATGCGGATTGCGAGCCCGGCAGGATCGCACAGGACCATATAGGGTTCGCCATCATAGCCGCCCAGCGAAATGGCCGTGTTCGCGTCAATTTCACCCAACGGGACTGCATCGGCATAGGAACACGGGCGAGACTTACCGTTGGGCAGGCCGGGGGGATCGGTTTGATACTCGATCGACGAGGGCGTTTCGAATCGCATCGCGCGCCAGTCGCTGCCTTCCAGAAGAGGCGTTCGAAAGGTAATGTGATTTCCGATCGAGAATGGCATCGCTGAACCATTGCTGTTGTCCGCCGTCACCGTGTAAACGATCTCAAGCACGCCCGCAGCGAGGCGGTAGAGGACGTCCAGCCGAAAACCGTAGGGATATTGACGGCGAGTGGCAGCCGTGTCGTTTCGTGACAACCGCACCCTGGCGAAGTCCGGAGCCGCTCCGTGCTCCTCGATGCTCCAAGGCATCTCGCGGACAAAGCCGTGGATCGGCATTGGGTAGCGGCGCCCGTAGTGAAGGTATGCGAACCCCTTGAGCACCGACTCGGTGAAATCGTTGTTGGGGACGCTTCGCCCGGTGGCCGGGAAGAGAAGGGGCGCCTTCCCGCTCCACGCTTCGGTCGGGGTATAGTCGCGAGCCCGGTATAGCGTTTCGACCCAATCACCGTTCACCCTGACGCGAAGCCCGCTGAGTTCGCCGCCTTTTTCCGGAGCGACGGCCGCTTCAATGCCGGATTCCTCGTCGGCGATGATCAGAAGGCGGGTGTTGTCAGGACCGGTGGCCATATCGCTTCGGGCGGTATAGCGCCCGGCGCCGGGCAGTAGAGTGGTTGAGGCGAGAAGCAATCCGGCAAACGCGAACTTCATGTAGAAGACCATCCGGTCAAGTCATCTTCTTCCGAGCTTTGGCGATGTCGTCTTCGTCGTAATAGTCCAGCTTGTGCAGGGGGACAACGACACTCGACAAGAGATTGAGCACGTGGCCGGCGATGCGCTGGTAGAAGCGGATGGCCATGACCAGCTTAACCACAATGTCGGAGCTGTATCCACTGTGGGCCGTCTTGATGATGAGCTGATCGCATCGGGCGACGGTGTCCTTGCCACATTCGATGAGCTCGATGGCGCGTTCGCGGTCGGCGGCGAGAAGGGTCTTGATTACGGCCTGGTAGTCGGTCTCGATTCCGGAGCGGATCTCTTTGAGCTCGTCCACGAGCGGGCCCTCGGGCAGCGGGGCGCTTTCAATGGCGGCGAGGCCGGCGAGTTCCTTGCCGAGATCGCCGATGCGCTCCACATCTTTAACAAGGCTTATGATCAGGAGACAGTACGGCAAATCGGCCCGAGTGCCTTCCATCGACAGGTGTATGATCACCTTCTTGCGGATTCTTCGCTGAGCCTTGTTGATGCTCACGTCTTGTTTCTGAAGGGCGGTTCGCTGTTCCGGCGTGATCGACTCGGAGAAATAGAGATCACCGGCCTTCTTGCTCAACTCGAGACTGGTCTCGAGCATTTCCGAGAACTGAGCGGTTACGGCCTTCAGGGGCGATTCTGACTTAAAGATCGAGAGGAGTTCCTGAATCATTGATCCTCCTGAGAATACTATCCCTCTCAGCGGTTGAGCGCCGCCAGCCCGATCGGCAAAAGGTAGAACAACGTGACAACATAGGCAATCGCGAGCCAGCGGTTCGCGACGGCCACCTGCGCCAGCTTGCCGGCGGCGAAGAGAGGGATTCTGCGAATCCGTTCCACAGGATAGATGATCACCGTTGCGGAAATGTTAAACAGAAGGTGAACCAGTGCAATCGTCACACCGGCCGAGGCGTTTGCGCCAGTGGCCGCGAGCGAAGCCAGCAGCGCGGTGACTGTTGTGCCAATGTTGGCGCCGATGGTGACCGGGAAAGCCTGCTCGAGGCTGATGATCGCGGCGCCGGCGAGCGGAACTAACAGCGATGTCGTGATAGAGCTCGATTGCACCAGAGTAGTGACCACTATGCCGATCGAAATGGCTGTAAAAGGATTCACCCCCAGCGACTTCGTGACTGCGATCTGAGCCCGCGTACTCATCAGCGAGTGCAATGTCTTCACGAGAAACAGCAGCGCCAGGTAGATGAGGACGCCGCAGAGAATCGCCAGCAGGAGCCCCCGGCCTCGTCCGGCTCCGATGACCGCCGCGGAGATGGATTGGAGCGGGGCCACGCCGGCCTTAATTGCTCCTTCGATCGGACTTTTATACGCCACACCACTCGCACCGCCCACGAGCGCCGCAATTGAGGAGGCGGAGCGCTGGAGAAAACCGGTGGCCATCTCGAGGGGAAGCAGCACGAGCACAGCCAGAAAATTGAAGAAGTCGTGACAGGTGGCCACCGCGAACGCGCGGCGAAACTCGTCCGGACGCCTGACGTGGGCGAGTGAGACGACAGTATTGGTGACCGTAGTGCCAATGTTGGCCCCCATCACCATCGGAACGGCGTTCGCGATGGGAAGCGGATTCTCGGGAGCGGCGACCATGGCCACCACGAGCGATGTCGTCATCGAGGAACTCTGGACCAGGATAGTGGCGAGCAGACCGACGACAAGCCCCATCAGCGGATTCGTGGTCGCGGAGAAGAACAACTCGAGAAATCCACCGCCGATTTCCTTGAATCCGGTGCTCAATCCGTTGACGCCGACGAGAAAAACGTAAAGGAGCAGGCAGACGAGAACCGGCCGCGCAAGAGAAAGCGCGTGTTGTGAGGCCGGATATCCAGGTGGGGGCGGAGTGATGCCCGCCGGGGCCTGCTGCGGGTGCAAACATCAGTGTAGCCGAACCGGAGTGGGGTTAGGCGGGCAGTAAGCCGATTTGTCGCGATATCATAAAGGCTAAGGAGTGCGATGCAAACCCTCAAAGTTCTTACGACTTTTCTGCTGGCGGGCTTCCTTCTGTTCGCCGCGTACACCGTGGAACCGGCTGGAGGGCCGCCGGCGGAGGTCGCCGAAGGGATCGGCAGTGAACTGGAAGCCGAAGGGCACCGCATACTGGATGGCGGCGAGGTATACGCCGAGTTTTGGTTCCGGAAATCCTCGGTAGAGTCTCCCGACACCCGAGAGCCCATCGATGTGAGTTGGGGCTCTGTTCCTCACGGGACACTCATTGGTGTCGCGCGCTTTCCCCACGAGGTGGAGGAGCGCCGAGGCCAGAGAATCGACCCGGGTGTCTACACGCTGCGCTTCAGTTACTACCCGGTGGACGGAGCCCACCAGGGCGTCGAGCCCAGCCGCGACTTTCTGATTCTTTCGCCCGCGGCCGAGGATACCGATATCAATGCAACTCCTGACTTCGACACATTGATGGCCATAAGCCGCAAAGTGTCCGGGACAACACACCCGGCCGGCCTGGCGGTCTGGAAGAATGACTTCGATTGGGAGGCAGGTTTGACCGAGATGGGCGAGGACCTGGTCCTCAATACCAAAGTCGGCGACACCGAGATCTCGCTGATCGTGAAAGGCGTCAACCCGCACGGCTGATTCGAGCAACTGAGGACTCTCGAGCCGCATCCTGGACGTTCCTATCTCTGTGTTCTATAGGGCAACTTCGACCGACGGCAAGTGCCGCCCAAGGGGGGGCGAGTCATTCCCGTGAGCTTGTCAAAACCGGAGCAGCAGCGTGGCGAAATCATCGAGGACGAGCTGATACGGTGCAAGCATTGATGCGTTGTTTCTTCTTCCTGGCGCTGGCGGTATGCCTCGGCGCAGCCGACTATCAATCTCCGGCGGGAGAACAACCGGCCATTCCGCGCCCGGGCGCCATCAGCGTGCTGCCCGGCGGCCGGATGATCGAGCCTCACGGCCGGCAGTTCGCTACGGGACCAGCTCCATTCGGGCTGGCGGTCAGCCCCGGGGGACGGGAGATTGTTACGATCAACGGTGGTCCGGATGCTTTCTCGGTAACCGTTTTCGAGCGCGACGAACGCGGGCGCATCACCGGCCGGGAACTGTTGCCGGATGCCGAGGATTCGAACTCGTGGCGCAGCCTCTCCGCAGGTGTCGCGTTCGCCGGCGAAGGAGAAGTCTTTGTTTCCGAAGGCAACTCCGGCCGCGTCCGGCGGGTCCGGTTGCGGCGAGACAATGCCTCGCTAGAGAACCTCTACGAGCTGAATCGCAGCCTCGTCCAGGACAGCTTCTCCGGTGATCTTGCCTATGACGCGAACCGCCGGCTGCTCTATGTCGCCGATCAGGCCAATGCGCGCGTGGTGGTGATCGATGCCCGCGCGAACCGTCCGGTCGCGTCCACTCCCGCGGGACTGCTGCCGCATGCCATCGCCTTGTCGCCGGACGGCAGGCGAGTGTACGTCACCAATGTCGGGATGCTTGAGTATCGTCCCATTCCGGGCGCCTCGGTTTCGCTGGCGGAAGCAACGGGGCTCGCGTTTCCGGCCTTCGGCTTCCCGTCCGAGGAAGCCGGCAATGGCGTAACACGCCCGGTGGCAGGCGGCCGCGAGGTCTCGGTAGCCGGCCTGGGAGATCCGAACGCCGAGCGATCCAACTCGCTATCGATCATAGGCGTCGACAATCCGCAGAAGCCGATGCTATTGGACAACATTCGGACAGGCAAGCCGTTCGGGCCCGGGAGCCACGGTGGAAGCAGCCCCTCGGGCGTTGTGGCCACGGACGAGCGCATCTACGTGGCGAACGCCCATCAGGACAGCATCACCGTGATCGATGCGAAGTCGCTGCAGGTTGTCGGGGATATCGACTTGCGGATCCCCGGTCTTGAGGAT
>CAYLSS010000026.1:2845-6927 GCA_964385765.1 uncultured Solibacteraceae bacterium | reverse complement strand
CGTGCGCGCGGGCGCCATCGCCTTCGTCATGACCGGGATGGACATCCACCGCGCTTCAGGCTGGCTGCTGGTGGCCGAAGCGGGCATCAACGCCGTGGCCGTGATCGATACCGCGACCGAGAGGGTTCTGGGGCACATACCGGCGGCTTGGTATCCGGCGGCTGTGCGTGTTCACGGCGACGACGTCTATGTCTCGAATGTCCTCGGACATGGAACCGGCGCCACCGCCAATCGCATGATCGCGATCCGCGAGCGGCTCGGCCGGGGCCTTGACGGGGTGGTGACAGTATTCCCCCTGCCGGCGCTGCGCGACTTGCAACATCTGACCCGGCGAGTCATGGAGCTCAACGGCTTCATTCCGCTAAAGAGAGCACCCGAAGCCCGGCACCCGTCCGAAATCGAGCATGTGATTCTCATCGTCAAGCGTGGTCGCACCTACGATGAAGTCCTCGGCGACATTGGCACAGTTGGCGTGCACGAGGCCGATGGCGCGCCGATGCTGGCCCGGTTCGGCCGCTTCGGGAGCGCCCGCGCGGCCGGTTCGGGGTTCAGCGTCCGTTTCGGCCTGCGGAACGTTAATGTGACGCCGAACCATCACGCCATCGCCCTCCGCTGGACTTTCAGCGACAACTTCTATTCCGATGCCGCGACGAGCGTCGACGCCCACCACTGGCTGGCTGGGACGCCGCCGAATCCCTGGACGCTCAGTTCGCTGCTGGCCGCCGCTGGAGGAGCCAAGGATTTCCGGCTCTCGGAAGCGGTCGGGCGCAGGTCGTTCGCCGGAAACCGGACCTCGGTGCATCCGGAGGCGATTCCGGAACGAGGGACGCTGTGGCATCACCTGGAGCGGCACGGCATCAGCTTTCGCGGCTATGGAGAGGGTTTCGACCTGGCGGGAGCGCAGGTGCGCGCCGCCATGGCCCCCACGGGCCTGCGGCTCCTCACCAATGTCCCGATGCCGCGGCCTCTCTACGAGAACTCGGATCGGGAATACCCGGCGGCCAACACGACGATCCCCGACCAGCATCGGGCCGATGCATTCATTCGCGACATCCGCAAGCGCTATCTCGAGCCGGGCGAAAAGCTTCCACAGTTCCTGTACCTGCAGCTTCCCAATGACGCCATGGGCGATGCCCGCCCGGCGGATGGATACCGCTTCGCGGCTTCTTACGTGGCTGACAATGACTATGCCTTGGGGCGGATCGTCGAATTTCTCTCGGCTACGCCGTACTGGAACAAGATGGTTATCTTCGTGACCGAAGACGCCACTCAGGACGCATCGGATCACGTGAACGCGAGCCGTGTGCCGTTTCTGGCCGCGAGTCCCTGGGTTCGGCGGGGCTACGTCTCGCATCGCAATGTCAGCTTCCCGGGCCTGCAGAAGACCATCTACCGCCTGCTGGGCATTCCGCCGCTGCACCTTCTCGACGCCGCCGCGACCGATCTGGGCGACATTTTCGCGAGCGAAGCGGACGAGACTCCCTACGAGGTACAGGAAATTCCCGAAGAGTTGTTCGTGCCCGCCAAGGCCCGCGCCGCAACGCGGTAGTCACTTTCCGATGCAGAAGGTCGAAAAGATGCGGTTGAGGATGTCGTCGGCCGTTGTCGCTCCCGTAATGGCATCGATGGGCTGCAGCGCGGCATAGAGGTCGAGCAGAAGCATCTCATGGGGGATGCCGGCGGCTACGGCCTCCCGTGCATGATCGAGCGCCTCGCCGCTTTCCCGCAAGCACTGCTCGTGACGAATTGAGGTGATGAAGCCGCCCTCCTGTTCCTGCCGGCCGGCGGGTGCAATCGTCTCGATCGCGCGCTGCCGCAGTTTATCGATCCCGTCGCCGGTGAGGGAGGAGATGACCACCCAGCCGGCCGCGGCCTCGGTCCGGCGGGGCAGGTCTGCCTTGTTACCGACGACGAGATGCCGTCCCTGTTCTCCGGCCCGCTCGATCAGGGTCCGATCGTCAGCCGTGAACGGCGCGGAGAGGTCGATAACGACGAGCGTCAGGTCGGCATCCGCCATTGCCTGATGGCTGCGCTCAATGCCGAGGTTCTCGACAATTCCTTCTCCGGCGCGAATCCCCGCCGTGTCGACGAACTTGACCGGGATGCCCCCCAGCGCGGCGGTCTCGGAAACCGTGTCGCGGGTGGTTCCGGCGATCTCCGTCACAATCGCGCGGTCGCGCTCGAGAAGACGATTGAAGAGACTACTCTTTCCAACATTCGGGCGTCCGACGATGGCAAGCGTGAAACCATCATGCACCAGTTTGCCGTAGTCGAAGGTCCGCAGCAGCGCTTTGACTCCCGCGGCGATCGGCTCCAGGCGCCGGAGGATCTCCTCATCTGGCGCGACGGAAATGTCGTCCTCGGCGAAATCGATGCCCGCCTCCAAAAGCGAGATCAACTCGAGAAGTCGATCCTTGAGCGGTTGTATGCGTCGGCTGATGCTGCCGGCTGCCTGCTGGGCCGCGATCCTGGCTTGATAGAGCGTTGTGGACTCAATCAGGTCTCGGACTGCTTCGGCTTGCGGCAGATCGATGCGGCCGTTCACGAATGCCCGGAGCGTGAACTCTCCCGGTTCCGCAAGCCGGGCTCCAGCGGCGCAGGCGCGCTCCACGCAATGCCGCAACACGACGGGAGAGCCATGGCAGGAGATCTCGACCACGTCCTCGGCGGTGTAGGATCGCGGCTTTTCATAGCAGGTGACCACCACCTGGTCGACTGCATGGCCGGTGCTGTCAGTCAGTTCGGCGAGCGTGGCTTGCCAGCCGCGCCATTGATGGTTTCCGGAGAACCGGACAATCCCGGCCGCGACCACTTTGGCATCCGGCCCGGACAGGCGCACGACGCCAAGCCCTCCCCGGCCTGGCGGCGTCGATACGGCGACGATGGTTTCGTCGAGCTGCACGTGGACCCGGAAGATCTAGCGACGCCGGCGGCGAAGCGGAGCCGTCCTCGGGGGTTCGGGCGAAGACGGCATGTCGGCAGGGTAAATCACCACGCCCCGATGCGGGCCGGCGCCGGAGCTTTCGCTGCGAACGTCCGTGATATCACGGATCGCCAGATGGAGAATCCGTCGCTCTCTGCTGGTCATCGGACCGAAGCGGAACGGCCGGTGAGAGCTTTTGACACGCTCAGCCGCTGTTTGAGCGCTGAGTCGCAACTCCTCGATCCGGAGCATGCGGTAGTCATTGGCGTCGAAGATGAGCAAGGCGTGGTCATTGGGGGCCAGCCGCAGCGCCTCCATGGTCAAGTGCTCGAGCGCCAGCAGCAACTCCGCCTTGTTCTCAAGGAGAAGGTCGACGTCGGCGCCGCGGAAATCAACCACCACCTCCGGACTCTCAAAGTCACTAAAGCGTGCTTCCGGTTCAGTAACTTTCAGATTAACCTCTAATCGGGCGCCTTCCAGGACAGGCTCGAGAAACTCACGTATCTGCGGACCGATCGACTCTGCGGTAAACTTCTTGCCGTGCACCAATCTACTTCTTACGCCCCCTGACTTTCTTCTTCACAGCCGGTTTGGGCTTTTCTTCGACAGGCGGCTTCGGAGCACTGCCGCTGAACTTGTTGATCAACTGCTGCTGCGCAACGCCGACCACATTGCTGGTCAACCAGTATAACACCAGCCCACTCGACACCCCGTAGAAGATAAAGCCCATCATCAGGGGCATCATCATCATGATTCGCTGCTGGCTCGGATTGGCCGCGGCTGTGGGTGTCATCTTCTGCATGGCGAACTGGGAGGCGACCATTGTCACCGGCAGAATCCGGATCGGCAGGGTTTCCGGCTGCGAAAGGTCCGTGACCCAAAGCCAGTCCGCGTCCCGCAGTTCGATCGCCGCGTTGAGAACCTGATAGAAGGCGAAGAAGAACGGGATCTGCAGCGCCATCGGCACACAGCCGCCGAGCGGGTTGACGTTGTGCTTCTGGTAGAGCTTCATCAACTCTTCGTTCTGCTGCTGCCGCCGCGGGTCGCGCATGCTCATGCCTTTGTATTTATCCTGGATCGCCTTGACCTCGGGTTGAAGCACCTGCATCTGCTTCATGCTCTTCATCGAAGTAAACTTGAGCGGCATGAGCAAGGTATT
>CAYLSS010000026.1:0-2835 GCA_964385765.1 uncultured Solibacteraceae bacterium | reverse complement strand
GAGAATGACAATCGACCAGCCGTAATTGTGCACCCAGTTGTCATGCACCCACTTGAGTGCCATGAACAGGGGGGAGGCCAGAAAAGAGAACCACCCGAAATCGACAATCTTCTTCAGCCGCGGATCGACCCTCTCAAGAATGTCAAGATCTTTGGGACCGACGAACATCGGGAAGTCGTTCTTGCCATATCCCCCAAGCGCGACACCGGCAAAAGGCTGCTCCTGCTGACTCTCGCCAAAGGGCAGATTGTCCGTGAAGACCCGCAATTGGAACGATTCACCGTTGCCCGGGAGAGCTACGGCGGCGAAGTAGGAATCTTCGATGCCGGCAAACGAGTAGTTACCGGAGAATGTGGCCGGACCATCCTTGCCCTCTTTCGCATCGTTGCGTTCGATCTTGCCATCGGGAGTGGCGAACAGTGTCTTCTGCGTAGTGAGCGCATCAGCGCGGCTCGTATCGCCGAAGCCACCGCGCCAGCTCAGCAGGTGGGGAAGACGACGCCCGTCGTGGATGGCTTCGGAGGTCATGTCGCACAGATAGCTGTCACGCTGGAAATCGAAGTTCTTGCGATAAGACGTGACCCCGTTGGAAAGTCTGAACTCAACGCCGAGACCGTCATCGGTCCGGGAGACGACATAGAGTCCGTTGTTCGGATTGAGAGCGGGCTCGCTGTCCACAAAGACCAGGCTAAAGGGATAAGCAGTCCGTTGGGAGCCGGTCTGATTCACCACATCAAGCGGATCGCCCTCGCTGTCGGTGTAGTTCTTCAACACCCAACTTGTAACCACCGCCCCGCGGTTCGAAAAAGTGACCCGATAGACATCGGTGTCGATGGTGGTGGTCTCTTCGGTCTCGGCCGAAACCGCCTCGGCCGCAGGAGCAGGAGGTTCGACGGCGGTCTCCTGAGCGAGTTCACGCAAGCCCTCGGGAGGCGCCGGCACGGCAGCGGTTTGCTGCTCGGCCGCCGGCTCGCTGCCCGGCTCTTCAGCCGGCGGGGCGGTTGGTGTCCTGGTCCCCAAAAAGTAAGGACTCAAAAAGAGTACGGCGCCCATAAGCAGAAAGGCGAGGAGCAGCCGCTTCTCCATGGAGAGTTCCTTGTCATCTCCACCGTTACTGGATAGATCCGCCATGTGTCTTTCTACCAATACGGTCCGGTCGGCCCGAACCATGTCGCAAAGCTACGCCGTTGGCCGAGGGCTATTCCACGAATCGGCAGCATCCTCCGACCCGCCGCTGTAAGGGAATTCGGCCGCCGACTGCCGGCCATTCGCAGCCAGCCTTTCTTCCTGTTCCGCTTGAGG
Source organism: uncultured Solibacteraceae bacterium (assembly GCA_964385765.1). GTDB lineage: Bacteria > Acidobacteriota > Terriglobia > Bryobacterales > Bryobacteraceae > CAWELS01. The sequence goes on along the minus strand of CAYLSS010000026.1, from coordinate 1,533 downwards.
AGCGTGGCCCGTCCGCTCCGGGCTCGCTTCCGGTACAGGGTCGAACCCGCCCGGATGAAACGGATGACAGCGCGCCAGGCGTTTCAGCGCCAGCCAGAGTCCTTTGGCCACGCCGTATCTTTCGACAGCCTCCCTTGCATAAACAGAGCAGGTAGGATGAAACCGGCAGGCAGAGGGAAGACACGGCGAAATCCAGCCTTTGTAGGCGCGTAGCAGCCAGACTAGGAGCCGTCGCATCGCCGAAACACTCTCTGCACTTCGCGCCGCAACTCCTCCATCGGCGCGTTCATTACCGTTCTGCGCGGGTTGAATACCACGTCCCATTGGGGCCCGAGCTCACGGACCTCGTGGCGCACCGCCTCGCGCATCCTTCTCTTGATCCGATTGCGGACCACCGCCTTCCCGATCGCTCGCGGCGCTGTAAAACCGACACGCGGCCCAAAAGCTTCACCGCGCGCCCGGCAGAACGCCTGGAAGTAACGACTCGTGACTCGCAAGCCCTCCCGGTAGATCCTACGAAAGTCACCGGACCGCAGCAATCGCAGTTCTTTTGGGAAGGAGAAACTTGAGTTGGCGTCGATGTTACTTCGCGTTCCGAACGGCCCGCTCGTCGCTGACCGAGAGTTGATGGCGGCCTTTAGCACGCCGCCGGGATAAAATTGCACGCCCTGCCTTGCTGCTCATCCGCACCCGAAATCCGTGTTTTTTGGCTCGCCTGCGGTTATTCGGTTGAAACGTACGTTTTGGCATCTTGAGATCTCTGCGCCGGCACGCCCGATCACTCGAGACGGCACAATCCTGTCGACTCTTACCGGAAATTTCCCAAAGCAACAGTATAGCAGAACAGCCGCTTCGCGCCGGTCGGAGCAAGAAGAGGATGCAGGGCGAATCCGGGGGGCGGGTAGAGGATCAGCGGGCGATTCCGGGAATTCCACCGAGGGTCGGAGCGAGCCGGACCGCCTGAACTATGGCGGTGGCGACCGCTTCGGCGGCGGCCACTCCAAGGATATCGTCCGGGACCTCGCGGGAGCCGGTGGCGAGGGCAAAGGTGATGTCGCCGTCCACCGTGGTCCAGACCGGCCGAATGGTTCGAGCCATGCCGACCGATCCCGACTGAGCGAGCCGGGCGGCCTGCGGCTTGGTGAGCCGGGCATTGGTCGCTACCACGACGAGTGTCGTATTCTCGCCGACGCCCGCTGCCGGGCGGCCGGCCTTCATCCGCGCCTCCGTCCCGGCGAACTCGAGCGAATCATTCGTGGCGCGCGCCCCGGCCACAAGCTTCCCTGTCTCGGGGTCATGGATATCGCCAAAGGCATTTACAGCCGCAAGCGCCGCGACCCTGGCCCCAGAGAAGCGGCCGCCAAGCGCGACGGTCGCGCTTCCGATCCCACCCTTCATGGCTCGCTGAAGTCCAAACAACTTCCCCACCGTCGCACCTGTACCAGCCCCGACAGCCCCCGCGCGGACCGCTGCATCGGACGCCTCCGCGGCAGCTTTCTCGCCCATCTCCCGGTCTGGCCTCACCGATGCGCT
>CAYLSS010000025.1:0-12620 GCA_964385765.1 uncultured Solibacteraceae bacterium | reverse complement strand
CCGGCGGCACACTGGCGTAGTTGTAGGTGTGGATGGAGAGGGATTGCTTCGGTCCGGGCGCGTCTCCGGCGTGGATGGCGGCAGCCCTTGACAGCAACAGGCCGGCCACCATGGCAAGGATGGAAAACTGCATCGGCAAACCTCCGCCAATTCATCAATGCGGTGTTCCGTGCCTTGTTCCGACCTGGCGGGATCCACTTTTCTGTAACCGAGCCGGGGCTCAAATCGGCAACAGACTGCCGGCGGGGCCCTTGTGTTGGAAGCGAGAGAGGATCAGGATCACGCGGAGCTATTCGCCCGGGCGGAAAGAATTGGAGGGAGCAAACGTGTCTACTCCGGGCGGACGAAGCGGAAGACCTCGAATATCTCCCGGTCCCGGGAGTCGCGCACAAGCTGCAAGGTGTCCTTCCGGTAGCCCTGTTGCTCGGCCATGAGGCGGACCAGGCGTTTGGCCTCGGGGAACACTTCCTTACCGTCGACATAGCCGACGTACACGGCCTCCGGCTGGGAGAGGCGCTTATTCATGCGAGAGCGTTCGACGTCGTTGATCTCGGGCCGCGGATGAAGGCTAATGGCATCCCACACGGGGGTGTACCACTCGAGGAAGAGCCGGAGCGAGTAGTCCATGCCCCAGTCGGTTGTGTAGACGACGGGCGGATCGAGGCTTTCGACATAGTCGCAGAGGGGGTAGAGAGCGTCGCTCCAGAAGCGGGCGGGTCCATGACGCACCAGTCCGGCAAGGTGGGCATTGAACAGCAAAAGGTTCGACGCGACGACGGACGTCACGGCCAGGGCCACCGCTTTGCTGGTAAGCCGGGGGAGCCGGTTTGCCGCCAGGGACAGCGCGACGCTCACAAAACCGATGACGTGGAATAAGACCAGGACGGTGTGGTGCGACGATCCGCCGGCGCGGTTCGTGAATAGCATCTGCGCCCACGCGATTGCGAATGCCAGGAGGAAGAACAGCAGCGCCCGACCACCGGGCTGTTTCCAGGCGAGCGGCGCCAGCAGCAGGGAAAGACCCACCGCGTAGCCGAGGAAGCTGATGAGCGGACCATCGATCCAGTCGCGGAGAGCGATGGATGCCCGCTCGACCGGACCGGCGTCGTCAGGGGTGACCGGCGGCGTGTCGTGATCGATCAGGTAGCGCGAGAGGACGATCCCGTCGATGGTGGCGCGCATGACGGCGATCTTGGAATCGATCTGCTCGCTTGCCGGTTGGTTGCCGCGGAACGTGCCGAGATTGCTCGTCGCGTTGTAGAGGACGAACGGGAACGCGCCGATCAGGAACGCCGTGCCGGCGATTGCGAGCCGCTTCAGGGTAAAGAAGCGGAGCAGTTCGCGATGAAAGACGGCGATGGCGGCCACGGTGATGCCGCTGAACATCCAGACGAAGACGACTTTGTCCCAGAGCGCCAGGCCGAACAGAAAGAACGCGGCGGCCAAGCTTGGTTCGGAACGTTGCTGCCAGGCGCGGACCGCGAGCAATAAGCCGCCCGCGACCAGAAACTGCTGCGGCGCGACTGGTCCGCGATCAAAGGTGATGGTGAGCAGATAGGAAACGTCCGTGGCCAGGAGGACAGCGCCGATGAGAGCGGGGCGACGACCGGCGATGCGGTAAAGAAACCGGTAGAAGAACCAGATGCCGGCGGCTCCGGCCAGTATCATAGGGAGCCGCACGCTCCACCGCGATGACGGGATGAGGTTGAAAATGACCCAGTAGGTCCAGGTCTTGAGCGCCCCGACGTAGGGCATCACCATGGTCGGGACGGTCCGGCCGAAAACCTCTACCTGGCCGGGCATGAGATCCGGGGCGTAGACGCCATTGGCAAACAGCGCTTCGTCATTCTCGATGCCCGGATAGGGAAGAATCAGGATCCCCGCCGCGACGAAGTAAAGCAGGCAGAGCAGGACGGGCCAGGAGTTGCGAAATGCGGTCACTTAGTACTTCTCGGGTTACTCCTGATCGAAGACAATGTCGACGGGAATGCCGGCCGATCCGATCCTTTCGAGGTCGCTTGCGAGTGTCGGTCCGATTGCGCCCATTTCGTCGACCAACTGCGCCGCACCCTCGTAGTCACCGTCGCCCTGGAGGCGGATGATCTTCTCTGAAAGGCTACGGACGGCGTTCCGCATGGGTTCGAAATTCACGCGATAGGCGCCGGATTCCGGGTCGCGGGTGAATGCCCCGGCCTCGCGGAAGTAATTGAAGCGCAGCAGATTGGCTATGCCGTGCGCGCTGGCGGCGCCGAAGCGGATGGACCGGAAGATACCGGCCATGAAGGTGACATAGTTATCCATCAGGTCGACATCGCCCATCTCGCCCTTGCCATGGAGTTCCGTGATCATATGGATGCCCAGTATGTCGGCCTTGCCCTCCTCGAGGGCGGAAGCTTTGTCCTTCATCGCTTCCCGCACCGTGCCTTTCCCGGTGAGGGTGTTCTTGATGCCGAGGCCGTGAGCGACCTCGTGGAACATGGTGTTGGCGAAAAAGGCGTCGAAGGTCACGTGGCGGCGCTGGTCCGGGGCGATGACGAGGCCGGCGATGGGGACGAGGATCTTCTCGAACTTGGCACGCATGGCATTCTTGAGCTGCAGGCGGCGGGTGCCTTTCTGGAGTTGGACGACCTCGTCATTGGGGAGGTTGATGGCGATGGTCTTCGAGCCGGCGTTGCAGTCGCCGGCATAGTAGATGGCGTCATAGGCGTTGAGGTCGGCGTCGGAACCCGGAGTTTCCTGCTTGTATTGCTCGGGGACGGGCAGTCCGCGCTGCAGCTCGGGGAGGAAGGCCGCATATTTTTCGAGACGGCGGCTCCACTCCCTGTCCTTGATGAGAATGTAAGCTTCGTAGGCGGCCTTATAGCCGAAGAGTTTATCCTCGTAAGTTTCGATCGGCCCGATGACGACGTCGATGGTGTTCTTCTTCATGTCCATCCAGGCCATGTCGCTCGGCCGGTAGTCATCCGTAAGGAGAGCGCCGGCGCGCAGTTCGAGATAACGGCGGAGGCCGTTGTCCTCGGCCAGGGCAGCCGCCTCGCGCAGCCTGGCCGCCGCTCGATCGAGGAGGGGGGCATAGGCTTGACGATAGGGCTGCGCAAATAGCTTCCCGTCGGCTCCGCGGCGCACGAGAGTGTACTGGTCCCGGAGCGCCTCCCCGCCGTCTTCCGCCTCCGCGGCGGCGGCTTCGAACTCCGCTTTGGTCATGTCTTGCGGATAGAAGTTGGCTCCCGGCGGCTTGGGGCCGACTCCCGGCAGGAACGGTTGGTTGCCGGCGAGACGGTCCCACGGACCGTAGTTGATGATCACGAACCGCCTGACATCCGGATCCTCGATGCCCGCGAGCAGTACTTTCTTGTCGCCGTAGGCCTGCAACCAGAAGAGTTCATCCATGACGCGAGCCGCGTCCTGGAGGAGCGGAATCATCCGCCGCTGCTTTTCGGTGAGAAGGTTCGTGGGGGCTTCCAGCCGTACCGTCGTATATTTCTCGAGTTTCTCGTTCATGTCGACCTGGTCTTGGCGCGCGGTGTCACCGGCGCATCCGGCCAGACAGAACACCACGATCGAGCAAAGCGTAAGGGTTCGCATCGCAATCACCACGAAGATTGTAGCGAAGGAAGACGGTTGAGGATGCCTGCGTCGTGATTCAATAGTAGGAATTATCGCCATGCCAGATATTCGACTGATCACGCTAGACCCCGGACACTTCCATGCCGCGCTGGTACAGAAAGAGATGTACCCGGGCATTAACCGGAAAGTATACGTCTTTGCTCCACTGGGCGCCGACCTGGTCGAGCACGTGGCGCGGATCGTGCGGTTCAATGCCCGACCGGACAATCCGACGCGATGGGAGGAGATGGTCCACGCCGCGCCGGACTACCTGGACCGGCTGCTGTGGCATCCGCCCGGAGACGTGGTGGTTCTTTCGGGGCGCAACCGGGTGAAGATCGACTACACCTCCAAGTGCGAAGCAGCCGGGCTGCATGTGCTTGCCGACAAGCCCTGCATCATCCGGTCAGAGGACCTGCCGCGCCTGGCGGCCACGCTGGAGCAGGCCGAAGGGACCGAGCGGGTTGTTTATGACATCATGACCGAGCGCTACGAGGTCACGTCGATGCTCCAGCGCGAGATGGTGAACGATCCCGAAGTATTTGGCGAGCTCGTGCCGGGTAGCGTGGATGAGCCTTGTGTCCTGATGGAGAGCGTCCACCACCTGACGAAGCTGGTGGCGGGAGTTCCGCTGCGGCGCCCGCCCTGGTACTTCGATATCGACGAGCAGGGCGAGGGACTTTCCGACGTCGGCACTCACCTGGTGGATTTGGTGCAGTGGACTCTTTTCCCGGACCAGGCCATCGACTACAAGACTGACATCGAGCTGTTGTCGGGCGAGCGGTGGCCGACGGTCATTTCGGAGGCCGAATTCGAGAAGGTCACCGGTGAACGGACGTTCCCGGAGTACCTGGCCGAGAACGTACACGGGGGCAAGCTGGACTACTATTGCAACAACCGCGTATCCTACTCCATCCGCGGCGTGCACGTGAAGCTCGAACCTCTGTGGGACTTTGAAGCGCCGCGGGGCGCGGGTGATACGCACTTTGCTGTTTACCGGGGAACGAAATCGAGGATCGAGATCCGGCAGGGAGAGGCAGAGAACTACCGGCCGGAGCTTTTTGTGGTTCCCGGCGAGGGGGTGAAGCTGGATTTGATGGAAGCGGCTGTCGCGGAGCGGCTGAAGGAGCTTGGCGAAAGCTATGCGGGCACGAGTGTGGAACGGCGGAAAGGCGAGCTGCAGCTCGTCATCCCGGACCGTTTGCGTGTCGGTCATGAAGCGCATTTCGCCCAGGTAGCCGCCAAATTCTTCCGCTTCATCCGCGGCGAGGAGGAGATGCCGGCGTGGGAGAAGCCGAACATGCTGGCGAAGTACTACGTGACGACGGGCGGGGTGGATCTGAGTCATGGGCGGAAGCCCACGGTGTAGAGGGTCCAAAACACACGAGGAAGGAAAGTTCACCATGCCGACATCCGATTTTGACCGTCGGGATTTCATGAAGCTGGCTGCCGCCGGGGCGGCGTTCCTGCCTTCCGGGCTGGGTCTGGCACAGGCGGATCTCCGACCTGGCGCCCCGGAGTTGCGGTTCCGCCAGGTGCACCTGGACTTCCACACGAGCGAAGACATCGAGGGGATCGGCGCGAAGTTCGATCCGGAGGAGTTCGCCGACGTGGTGGAGGGGGCGCGCATCAATTCGATCACTTGCTTCGGGCGCTGCCACCACGGCTGGATTTACTACAGGACGAAGAAGTTTCCCGAGCGCCGCCATCCTCATCTGGAGCGCGATCTGCTCGAGGAACAGATCGAGGTCCTGCACAAGCGAAATATTCGCGTGCCGATTTACCTGACCATCCAATGGGACCACTACACGGCAATGCGCTATCCGGAGTGGCTGACCCGCGATCCGGAAGGGCGGCCGCAGCGGGGGGAGCGGTTTGAACCCGGGTTTTATCGACGGCTGTGCGTCAACTCGCCGTATCGGGACTTCATCAAAGAGCAGATTGCGGACCTGTTCGATGCGGTACCTGTGGACGGGCTGTTCCTCGACATCGTGACGCCGCAGACTTGCTCGTGCCAATGGTGCATCCCGCTGCAGCAGGAGGCCGGGCTGAATCCGGCGGATCCCGAGCACCAGCGCCGCCATGCGCTCGATACGATCAACGCTTACAAGCTGGAGATGACCGACTACATCCGCGGCTTCAGCAAGGACTGCACGATTTTCTACAACGCCGGGCACATCGGCCCGCGGCACCGTCCAGTGGCGGAGGCCTACACGCACTGGGAGCTCGAGTCACTGCCGAGCGGGGGTTGGGGCTATCTCGACTTTCCGCTGAAGGTCCGCTACACGCGCACGCTGGGCATGGAGAACCTGGGCATGACCGGGAAGTTTCACACGTCCTGGGGCGACTTCCATTCGTATAAGAACCAGGCGGCGCTCGAGTACGAGTGCTTCCAGATGCTCGCGCTGGGGGCCAAGTGCTCGGTGGGCGACCAGTTGCCGCCGGACGGCCTGATCGACAAAGCCGCCTACGAGTTGATCGGGAGCGTGTACAAGGAGGTGGAGAAGAAAGAGCCGTGGTGCGCCGGAGCCCGGCCGGTGGTGGACATCGGCGTCCTAACGCCCGAGGAGTTCCTTGGCGGAGCGGCGCGCAGCATACCCGGCGCGGCGTTCGGCGCTACCCGGATGCTGCAGGAACTAGGCATGCAGTTCGACATGCTCGACTCGAAGAGCGACTTCTCGAACTATAAGCTGTTGGTCCTGCCGGACAACATACCGGTGTCGCCGGAGTTGGGCCGCAAGATCGACGGGTACGTTGACGGGGGAGGCGCGCTGCTTGCTTCCTTCGAGTCGGGGCTCGACCCCGATGGGGAGCGCTTCGCCCTGCGATCGCTCGGGCTGCGGTATCGCGGCGATGCGCCGTACAGTCCGGACTTCCTGGTCCCGAAGGGAGAGATCGGCGACGGACTCCCGGGGGTGGAGCACGTGATGTATCTCAAGGGGAAGCAGGTGGAGCTCGCGGGGGCCCAGGAGCTGGTTCCGGCCTTGGTCCCTTACTTCAACCGGACCTGGGAACATTTCTGTTCGCACCGCCACACTCCATCGTCCGGAGAGTACGGGTATCCGGGCGTCACGCGCCACGGACGGACGGTGTACTTCATGCACCCGGTATTCGGGCAGTATCACAAGAATGCGCCGCGGTGGGTGAAGGCGATGGTCGGCAACGCGATCGGCTTGCTGCTGCCGGATCCGATTGTACGCGTCGATGCGCCGTCGAGCGCGCTCACCGCGGTGAACGAACAGCGGGATCGGAATCGCTGGGTGGTACACCTGCTGCACTACATTCCCGAACGGCGCGGCCAGGAATTCGACGTGATCGAGGACGTCATCCCGATTCTCAATGTGAAGGTCTCGGTGGCGGCCCCGAGGGCGGTGCGCGCCGTCGAATTGGCGCCGGTCGGAAGTTCAATCGAGTTCGAGACGAAAGGCGGCAGGACGGAGTTCACCGTCCCGCGGGTCGACGGGCATCAAATGGTCAGCATCAGCTTTGCGTGACGGCAACCAGGTTTCGCCGTGATCGCCGTGAGATTTCGATTGACGCGCCCGTGAGATCGCATTACAATTTTGTCACGAGCTGAATAGGCCGTTCGGCATCGCGCATGCGGTATCCCTTCCTGAACGCCACAAGTTCCCACCTAGTCTCGCCGTAACGGAAACGTCGCTTACGATTCGGAGGTGTGTGATGCGTGAGTGTGCGGTTTTGCGATTTGCGCTTCTGGTGGCGTTTCTGCTGCCAGGACACCTGTGGGCCTCCAGTTGGCTGGTCCCTCCAACAGCTCTCAATCTGTTCGACCAGCTTCCTGGCGCCGATGGGATTCTTGGAACGCAGGACGATGTCCTGATCATCAATTCGTCGTACACGGGTGGCTCCTACGTGGGTCCGGCCGGTGCGACGCTCTCGGCGAATGTGTCCTTAATGTCCGAGGCGGTTGGCATTGGCGGAAACAGTTGGAAGTACACCTGGGAGATCACGAACAGCGGGACGGGACCGTTCGTCAGCTATGTGGATACGGGCCGCGGACCGAACTTCCTGCAAGACCCGCCGTTGTTCGGCACGGCGGGGCCCGATCGAATTCCCGGCACCCCTGACGATGTGGCCCCGGAGACGGAGATAGACATGCGGGTCGGAGGGCCGCCGATTATTGGATTGTGGGGCGGAGCATGGAACCCGGAGGTGGAGACGCTCGAGGCGATGCGGTTTGAACCGATCCCCGAGCCGTCCAATGCTCTCTTTGTCGTGACCGGTCTGGGTCTGGTCGCGGTTTGGCGGTGGCGCCGGATCCGGTCCGGCTGACCGGCGAGGATCCGCCAGCACCACAGATACCGAGCGGATGCGGGACCCACCTGTGCCGGATGGCGGGTGAGGCGCTGGCTCCAAGTGTGTATGCTGGTGCAATGATCAGGAAGCCGGGGGCCTGCGGTGCCCGTATACTACACCGTATCGCCGCCTGCCTGGCGGCGGGCGTCTTTGGTTTTTGTCTCTTCGCGGGTGACGCCGCGCTGGTTCCGCCCGAGGAAGCCGGCCTGTCCGCGAGGATTCTGGAGACCGCGGTCGATGTGGTGGCCGAGGCGGTGGTGCGCGACGAGATCAGGGGCGCCGTGGTGCTGGCGGCCCGTCGAGGCAAGGTTGTGCTGCACGAAGCGATCGGGCTGCGCGACCACGAGCGAAAACTTCTCATCAAAAAGGACACGCTGTTCCACATGGCTTCCAATACGAAGCCGGTGATTGCGACAGCGATTTTGATGCTGGCCGAGGAGGGCAAGCTATCGTTGGATGATCGAGTGAGGAAGTATCTTCCGGCCTGGGATAACTACCGGTCCGGGGAGATCAGGATCCGGCACTTACTTAGCCACACGAGCGGACTTCGTATCTCGAAGATTTTTTTGGAGCCGGTGCGTCCCGACACGACGCTGGCGAAGGAGGCGGAACGGTTCGGGAAGATCGGCGCCGAGGAGACCCCAGGGACAACCTACTCATACAGCAATCCCGGATACAACACGCTGGGGGCGATTATTGAGACGATCTCGGGCCAGAAGCTCGACGTGTTTCTTCGGGAACGGATCTACGAACCGCTGGGCATGACAGACTCCTGCAATCACGAGACCGCGGCGCCAGCCGAACGGATGGGCGTTGTGTACAAGAAGAAGGACGGTGAATGGACCGTCTTCCAGAGGCCCGGGCAGGTTCGCTATCCCATTGTCCGCGCATCCGGCGGGATGATCTCCACCACCCGGGACTACTATCGTTTCTGCCGGATGTGGCTTGACGGAGGATCGTACGAAGGGCGGCGGCTGCTGAGCGCGGAATCGGTCCACCGGGCGATCTCTCCGCAGACGCGAGATATTTATGATGCCGGGGAGCAGTGGAAGCGTGACAGCTACTACGGCTACGGATGGAACGTGGAGCGGTCGGGCGCTTTCCAGCATCGCGGGTCAGAGGGCACGTTTGCCTGGGTCGATCCCAAGCTCGACCTGATCGGCATCGTGCTGACACAGAGCGGAAGCGAGGCCGGGCGCGTGCGGCGCCAGTTCCGGGCGCTGGTGGAGGCCGCGGTGGAGGACGACCGCGAGCGATGAGTGATAAACCGAAACGCGATCCGGTCGCCGAGACGATTCTCGAAGCTCTCGCGGAGCGAGGTCCGGACAAATCGATCACCCCGACTGAAGCGGCGCAAGCGTACGCCGAAAAACAATGGAAACCCGTCGAGCCTCCGCCGGGCGAATGGCGCACTTACCTGACGGCGGTTCGGCAGCAGGCGATCTTTCTCGCGCGGCAGGGAGAGGTGGAAATTCTTCGGAAAGGGAAACCCGTGGACCCGGAAGGGCCAATTAAAGGGGTGATCCGGCTGGCGCTCCCGAGTGGGGAAGCAGATCAGTCGTCCAATTGAGCGAACAGGTCCGTGAGCGGGAGGGAGATCTCCGGATCCCGCGTTACCAGCACGCCGTTCTTCACTTCTCGCCCGCCTGAGGCGGTATGGACCCAGGCGCGGCGCGTTCTGGGATCGACCACCCAGACGAAGGCGACGCCAAATTCGAGGTAGTCGTCGATCTTGTCGAGCAGGTCGCTGGCACGGTCATCCCTCGAGAGGATTTCGATGCACAGAAAGGGAGGAGTCGTGAAGATCTGTCCTTGAGGGGGAGGCCCTGAAGTGACGCAAACATCGGGAGTCCGGTATCGCTCGGCCTTGACCTGGACGCGCTGCTCTACATAGACCTGGATTCCAAGCCTTTCTCGAAGGCTACCGAGCAGGATCGTGATTTCCGCCTGCAAACGCCTGTGATCCTTCTCGCCCACGTGTCGCTCCACAATGTGACCTTCCAGGTACTCACAGTCAGGCGAATAGCTGGTATTGAGATACTCCTCCACGGAGGTGAGCGTGGCGCGCCCCATATTTTCAGGATACCTCGCTGAGGCCGCGCAGCTTGCCGGTGCTGTCGCCCATCTGCTCGACGTCGACGCCAACGCGGTCAAGCAGGGAGAGGTAGAGATTGTTCATCGGAGTTTCGGCCGGATAGCACACGTGGCGCCCGGTTTTGATTCCCTCTCCGCCGACGAGCATGACGGGCAGGTCGTGGTGGTGGTGGCGATTTCCGTCGCTGATGCCGGAGCCGTAGACGATCATGGAGTGGTCGAGCAGGGCGCCGTCGCCGTCGGTGGTCGCCGCCAGCCGGGCGATGAATCGCGCGAAGAGCTCCATGTGATAGCGGTTGACTTTGCTGATCTTGCGGATCTTATCTTCGTGGCCTTTGTGATGAGTCAGGCCGTGGTGAGCCTCGGGGACATCGATTTCCCGGTAAGAGCGGTTGCTTCCTTCACGGCCGAGCATGAAGGTGGCGATGCGGGTGACGTCGGCCTCGAAGCTCAGCGCCAGGAGGTCGAACATCAGGGCGGCATACTCGGCGTAGGCGATGGGAACGCCGGTCGGCTTTTCCATGCCGGGTTCGAAGTTTTGGGGGTCATTCTCGGCGGACTCGATGCGCTGCTCGATATCGCGGACAGCGGTGAGATACTCGTCGAGCTTCCGCTGGTCGGTGGCGCCGAGTTCGCCCTTGAGGCGGCGAGTGTCTTCCTGGACGAGGTCGAGGATGCTGGACCGGTAGCGGCGGCGGCGTTCACGCACCGCTGGATCTTCACCGGCGCCGGCTCCGAACAGCCTCTCGAAGACCAGCCGCGGATTCACTTCGGGGGGGTTGGGGGTGGTCTCACTGCGCCAGGAGATGTTGTTGGAATAGGCGCACGAATAGCCGGAGTCGCAGTTGCCGGCCATGCGGCCGCCCTCGCAGCTCATCTCGAGAGAAGGAAGGCGGGTGGCGGCGCCGATGGCGCGGGCGGCGACCTGGTCCACCGAGACGCCATTCTGGATGTCCGCGCCGGCGGTTTTTCGTGGATGCACGCCGGTGAGGTAGGAGGCGGCCGCCCGCGCGTGATCGCCGGGACCGTCGCCAAGCGCCCGGCCGTTATTCTGGGTCAGGCCGGACATCAGCAGCATGCGCTCGCGATGGGGCTCCATGGGCTGGAGGATGGACGGCAGGGGGAAATCGGTTCCTTCGGCGGGCGGGGTCCAGTCCTCCATGATGACGCCGTTGGGCACATAGATAAAGACCATGCGGCGCGGCGAACGTCCCAGCCGCGCGCCGCGGGCCAGCGCCGGGGTCATCGCCTCCAGCGCGGGCAACGCAACGGTTGCGCCCAGGCCTCGCAGGAATGTGCGTCGTGGCAGGTGTTTTCCGAGACTGATCATGATTGTCCCTCCTCACGGTCGCCGCGGCGCATCTGAAATGGCTTGCTCCGCACAATTTCGAGCACCAGCCGGCTGAACCGGTAGTCGTCCCCGGCGACCTTTTCGGCGATCGCCTCGATTCTTGGTTTATCGTAACTCTCGAGCCCCCGTCCGAGCGCATAGGTCATCAGTTTTTCGGTGACGCACTCGGTGAAGGCCGCGGCGTTCGACTTGAGTATCTGCTTCAGCTCGTCGGGCTTCGTGAAGCTCTGGCCGCCTGGCAAGGTGCCGGCCGAGTCGATTGGAAACCGCCCCTCGTGGGTGCGCCAGCGACCCACTGGATCGTAGTTTTCCAAGCCGAAGCCCAATGGATCGATCCGGTCATGGCAGACGGCGCAGGCGGGGTTGGCGCGGTGCTGTTCGAGTTGCTCGCGTAACGTTCCGGTGATTCCGACGGTCTCTTCGTCCAGCGCCGGGACATCGGGCGGCGGCGGTGGCGGCGGGGAACCGAGGAAGTTTTCGAGCACCCACAGCCCGCGCAGCACCGGGGAGGTCCGGGTCGGGTAGGAGGAGACCGTCAGGATGCTGGCCTGGGTCAGGACGCCGCTGCGTTGTTCGCCGTCGAGGGCGACACGCCGGAAGTGATCGCCCCGGACGCCTTCAATCCCATAGTGCTCGGCCAGCCGTTCGTTGAGATAGGTGTACTTTCCATCGATCAACTCGAGGATGCCGCGATCCTCGCGCATCACCCGGGTGAAGAAAAACTCGGTTTCACGGCGCATCGCCTGGCGGAGATCGTCATCGAAGCGGGGGAACTTCTCGGGATCGGGCCGGACCTCGGCGAGGTTGCGGAGCTGGAGCCACTGGCCGGCGAAGTTCCTGACGAGGGCGTCCGAACGGGAGTCGGCCAGCATGCGCCGCACCTGCGTCTCGAGCACTTCGGGTTCGTGCAGCAGATCCAGCCGGGCGAGCCGGAACAGCTCCTCGTCAGGCATGCTGCTCCACAGGAAATAGGACAGGCGGGAAGCGAGCTCGAAATCACTGACAAGATGAGCGGCGTCCGGATCATGGGGATCGGGATCCCGTTCGATGCGGAAGAGAAAGTGCGGCGAGACGAGCACCGCCTGCAAGGCGACCTGGATGCCCTCTTCCCAGGAGGCTCCTTCCTCCATCGCCATGCGGACCAGGCCATGGAGGCGCTCGACTTCGTGCTCTTCCACGGGCCGGCGGTAGGCGCGCCGCGCCAGGTTGCGCAGGATCTTGCCGGTGCAGGCAGCTTCGTACTGCCCGCGCT
>CAYLSS010000024.1:0-12677 GCA_964385765.1 uncultured Solibacteraceae bacterium | reverse complement strand
GCTCACCGTCCGCTTGTTCGCCAACATGTTCGCGAGTGAAAACGTCTTCCTGATATTCGTGGGCATGGTCCCGGCCGTGATTCCGGCGATCTTTCTCGGGGAACATATCTTTAAGGCCCTGCTACAAGCTTACATATTCGCGCTGCTGACCATGGTCTATGTCGAAGGCGCAGTGGCGCACGATCATTAACGATAACGATGGCCTCATCCGCTCCCAGTGTGAGCCCGTTCTGCATGAGGATGGCGGGAACCACCTCCTGGGGGCGACTTATATAACCAGGAGACAATCACGATGAAAGCTCGACTGTTCTTGATCTTGTTGGCGATGCTTGCCCTCGCCAGCCCGGTGTTCGCCCAGGTGGCCGACGCCGCCTCCAATGACTCCGACGTCGCCATGTGGAGCGCGGTGGCGGCGGGCTTCTCGATGGCCATCGCCTCGGCCGCCTGCGGCCTGGCTCAGGCCAAGGCAGTGGCGGCTTGTGCCGAGGGTATGGCTCGCAACCCCGGCGCCTCGGGCGCCATCCGCTTCGCACTCATTCTGGGTTTGGCTCTGATCGAATCGCTGGCGCTCTACACGCTGGTGATCATCTTCGCCAAAATCTAAGCGGCAGAGAACGTTTCGCGAGGCCCGCGGCGCCTGTCCGTGGGCCTTCTTGATGAGGATCATGAAACTCGAGGGAATCTATCCGCCCATCGCCACACCGTTCAACGCCGACGGTGAAATATACGAGGCGAAAGTCCGCCATAACGTCGAAAAATGGAACAAAACCAGGCTCTCGGGCTACGTCGTCTGCGGGTCGACCGGCGAGAGCGTATACCTGACCACCGAAGAAAAGACCAGCCTCTGGCGCTTGGTGGCCGAATACGCCGCCTCCGACAAGCTCCTGATGGCCGGCACGGGCATGGAGAGCGTCCGCGAGACGGTCGACCTCACCAATCGCGCCGCCGACCTCGGCTACCGTGCGGCCATGGTCCGCACACCGCACTACTACAAGAATCTCTTGAACAATACCGACGCCCAGGTCCTCTACTTCCGCGCCGTGGCCGACCAGTCCCTGATCCCCATCATGATCTACAACTGGCCCCAGGCGACCGGCGTCGACATCACGCCCGAGGCCGTGGCCCGACTCGCCGAGCACCCCAACATCATCGCCATCAAGGAGAGCTCGGGGGATCTGGAGAAAGTGCTCCGCATGATCCGCGAAGTCAGGCCGGGCTTCCAGGTGCTCGTCGGCTCCGCCCCTACCCTGTGGCCCTCCCTGCAGGTGGGCGCGGCGGGCGCCGTGCTCGCCTATGCCAATGCCGCCCCCTACTCCGCCATCGCCATCTGGGAGGCTTTCCGCACGCGGGACGACAAAGCCGGCCTCGACTGGCAGAACCGCATCGGCCACGCGGCCTTCCTCGTGACGGCCAGGTACGGCATCCCCGGCCTCAAGTACGCCATGGAACTGAACGGGTACTATGGAGGCCCACCGAGGCTTCCCCTCGTCCCCCTTCCGGCGGCAGCCAAAGCCGAAATCGAGGAGGCGTTTCGCGACCTTACCGGCTGACGCTTGCCCCCACGCGCTACTCTTGTTTGAGGGGCTGCAATGGCTACGTACTGCTACCCTAATGCACGGGATGCAGATGCGAGACGCCGGCCGCCGGCTTTCGCAAGAGCATGGTCAGACGGCTGCGAGATGAGCGTGTCGGAAATTCAGTACTCTGATCCATTCGGTACAGTACTTGACTTCGATTGCCCCGCTTCAGCCCCGTCTGGCAAACCGAGCCTGCTGCTGAAATCGGTATAGTGATAGGTAAAATAGCTTTCAACGGTAAACCTTACATGTGGCGAAAGAGTCTGGTCCCAATTCTCCTGATCCTGGTGGTGTTGTCCGGTTGCAACCGCGATCCGGAGGCCGCTAAGCAGAAGCTCCTCTCGACGGGCAACAAGTACTTCGACAACGGCAAGTACAAAGAGGCCTCCATCATCTACCGTCGGGCTCTCCAGAAAGACCGCCGCTTTGGCGAAGCCTACTATCGTCTCGCCTTGTCCGAGGAGCGGCTCGGCCGCATGCAACAGGCCATCGCCGCCTATCGCCGCGCCGTCGAACTCCAGCCCCAGAATGAAGACGCCTACGGCCGCCTGGCGGACCTCTACCTTTCCATCTATCTGCGCGACCCCAAGCATCCCGAGCAGATCCTGGCCGAACTGCAGTCGCTCACCGAGCAAGCTGAGATGCATTTCCCCAATTCCTTCGCCGTCAATCGCGTTCGCGGAATGGTCGCGCTCACGGAAAAGCGCCACGATCAGGCACTCGAGTACTTCCGAATCGCGCACGGCCAGGATCCGGAGAACCAGCAGGTCTCGCTCGGATTCGTCGAAAGCCTCTACCATGCCGGCGAGGTCGAAACCTCGCTGGATATGGCTCGTGACCTCATTAAACGGCAGCCGGGCTTCGGCCCCGCCCACGACTTTCTGTACGTCCATTACGTGAAGACCAACGAACCTGACCAGGCCCTGGCCGTCCTGAAGTCGAAGATCGAAAATAATCCGAACGAGCAGAACTACCGGCTGCAACTCGCCCGGCACCACCAGTTGATGGGTGACCGGACGGACATGCTGGCCGCCCTGCAGGACATCATCGACAATCCCGACCTTTTCCCGGACTCCTACTCGGCAGTGGGCGGCTTCTACGTCCGGATCCGGGAGTTTGACCGCGCGCTCGACACGTTCCGCCTGGGCCTGGAACGCCAACCCAAAAACAGCGCCGACTTCCGCAATAAGATGGCCGAGATCATGGCTCTGCAAGGGCGCCATGAGGAGGCGTTCCGCCTGGTCGAGGAGGTGCTCCAGGAAGATAAAGAGGATGCCACCGCTCTCGCCCTCCGGGGCGCTCTGCGGCTCAACAGCCGCGATCCGTCGGAAATCGCCAACGCCATCACCGACTTCGAGGCGGCCCTTCGCCGCCTGCCTGGCGAAAATCACTTCCTGCGCTACAACCTCGGCGAAGCCTACCGCATGAAAGGCGATACGGAGCGAGCGCTGGTCGAGTATCGAGCATCCATCCAGAAGCGCCCTGATTACCTGCCTCCACGGCATCGCGTGGCCGCCATTCATCTGGCGCAGGGAGAGCCCGCCAAGGCGTTGGCGGCGGCCGAGGAAATCCTCCAGATCTCACCCGGCAACCTGCAGGCCGAGATCCTGCGATCGAACGCCTGGGTGGAGATGGGTGAGGTCCAGCACGCTCGCAACGCATTGGAGCGCATCGTCAAGGCTAATCCGTCCGCCAATCAGGCCGTCTTTCAGTTGGCCTCGCTGAATGTCAGTGACCGGCGATTCGACGAAGCCGAAAAGCTGTACTGGCAGGTATACAAAAACAATCCACCCGACTTCCGCGGCCTCATCGGCGTCGCCGACATCTATGTCTTGCAGGGCAGAAGCGATGAAGCGTTGAAGGTTCTGGAAAAGGGCCTCCAGGAAAACCCAGGACATGTGGGCCTCCAGCGAGCCTATGCCGGAACCTTACAGACCATCGGCCGTTACCAAGAGGCAATTGGAGTCTTCGAAAAACTGCTTGCCGATCGTCCCAACGACGGCCGCCTCCTCAAATCGCTCGGCGGCACTTATTATTCCAAGGGCGATCTGGAACCGGCGGAACGATACCTCCGACAGGCCGGCGAGCTGCTGCAGTTCGATCCGGACATCCCACTGCTCCTCGGCATGGTTGCTGAACGGCAGGGCGCCTTGCAGCAGGCACGCATCCACTATGAACGGACGCTCCAGCTTAACCCCGACAACGCCGTCGCCCTCAACAACCTGGCCTACATCCTCGCCGAAACGACAACCGATCTCGACCGGGCGCTGACCCTGATCCAGCAGGCCCGCAGTCTCGCGCCCGAAGACCCCAACATCGCTGACACGCTCGGATATATCTATATAAAGAAGAACCTGCCCGAGAGCGCCGTCCCGATCCTTGACGAAGTCGTCTCCCGCAACCCGTCTATCGTCATCTGGCGATACCACTATGCAATGGCGCTTCATCAGAAAGGCGAAAACGTCCGGGCACGGGAGAATCTCAAAGTCGCCCTCGAAAACGGACCGACTCCGGAGGAGAGGCTCATGATCGAGGAGCTGCTGTCCAGGGTCGGTTCCTAGGACAAGCCTCCCAAGCCTTGTCGGAAATGCCCGATCCCTCATGAATTGGCACAAGCACGCGGCTGTCCCCTACGTGGCGCCCTTCGCCGCCTTCATGCTGTTGCTTGTGGTTGGACCCGAGTTGCCGTTCGGCAAATGGGAGCAGCCCCTCCGAGTCGTCTTGCTGGCCGCTGCAATCGGCGTCTTCTCGCGTCGTGTTCTGAGCTTTCGGACAGTGATGCCGCTCGCCAGTATCGGCCTCGGCATCCTGGTCTTCATCCTCTGGGTGGCGCCCGATCTGCTCATCCCGGGATACCGCGGGCACTGGCTCTTTCAGAATGCCGTCACCGGACAGCTCGCGAGCAGCCTCCCGCCGGATTTCCGCATGGATCCCGTCGTGCTGGTGTCCCGCACCATCCGCGCCGTCATTCTGGTGCCGGTCCTCGAGGAACTTTTCTGGCGCGGCTGGCTGATGCGGTGGCTGGTCAACAGCGACTTCGAGAAGGCGCCGGTCGGCGCCTACCGGGCCATGTCATTCTGGGTCACAGCGCTGCTGTTCGCCTCCGAGCACGGCCCCTATTGGGATGTCGGGTTGATCGCCGGAGTCGCCTATAACTTGTGGGCGGTGAAGACCAAGCGGCTCGCCGATTGCATGCTCGCCCACGCCGTCACCAACGCCGCTCTGTCCGGCTACATCATCCTCACCGGAAAATGGGAGTACTGGCTCTAACGGCCCGCGTTTGGAAATAGTGCGACCCGCGCTGCTTCCATCAACGGGCTGCCAGCCTCGCCAGCGGCCCTCATCCCGGAAACGAGTCTGCCGGGAATCCCCTGAACGCAAGACAGAATAACTCCCTTTCTCACTTCTCTCTCATACACATCAACGACCAACCCGATAAGGTCAACAGCGGCCGTTGGGGTCACAAAAACTTATGCGGGTTATCGCGCAACGGAAACTGGCCCGGCCGTCGTGGGACCATCGGAAGGCTTTTGCGGGAGTGCAAAGCTGCCACCGGAGGCGGAGCCGCCCGGTGTACGCGGGCCGGAAAGCATTTTTTGGAAACGTGGATCTGAAAGGAGCGACCATGCAATCGACACTCGTGGAATCGCCGGACACTGCGCCGGTTCAGGAACAGGAATCACGCTCGGGCAAGTACCTGACCTTCCATCTCGATAAGGAAGAATTCGGAATCCAGGTCTTGAAGGTGAGGGAAATCATGGGGGTGCAGGATATCACCGTGGTGCCGCAAACGCCGGACTTCGTCCGCGGGGTGATCAACCTCCGGGGCAAGGTCATTCCGGTGGTCGATCTGCGCCTCAAGTTCGGGCTAGCCGAGAAGGAGTATACGCAGCGAACCTGCATCATCGTCGTCAATGTTGAGGCCGGCGAGCTGTCGCTGCTCATGGGCATCATCGTCGACGGCGTTTCAGAGGTCCTGACGCTCGCCCCGGCCGACATCGAGGATACGCCGGACTTCGGCAATGGCGTCGAAACCCCTTACCTGCTCGGGATGGCAAAGGTTAAGGACAGGGTGAAGATCCTTCTCGACATTGACCAGGTTCTCAACGACACCTGCTCCCTGGAAGGGCTCCAGCAGCTCATCGACTAACCGGAGCGGTCCTGAAAACGATGTCCCCGAGGAGTAGTTAATGAAACTGACCACCCGAATGGTATTCTCCGCGGTCACAATGGCCCTCCTCGCAGTGGCCGTGGCCGCCGCCGGCGCCAGCGAGTGGCGCTGGCTGCTCGCCGGAATGGCGGTGACCGCCGGAATCGGCCTGTCATTCTGGCAGATCCACGGACTGGCAAACGGCTTCCGGCGCCCGCTGGACGAACTGAAGCAGGCCACCGATGAGGTAGCCTCCGCCGCCGAACAGCTCTCGGCGTCGAGCCAGTCAGTGGCTCAGGGCGCCAGTGAGCAGGCGGCTTCCCTCGAGCAGACCGGCGCCTCCAGCGAGGAGCTGAACTCGACCACCCGGAAGAACGCCGAAAACGCCCGGACGGCCGCCGAGGTAATGCAGGAATCCGAGCGGCAGGTGATGAGCGCCAACACCACGCTCGCGGAGATGGTGAGTTCAATGGCCGAAATCAACGAGGCCAGCGACAAGATCGCCCGGATCATCAAGGTGATCGATGAGATCGCCTTCCAGACCAACATCCTCGCCCTCAATGCGGCGGTCGAGGCCGCCCGCGCCGGGGAAGCGGGAATGGGCTTTGCCGTCGTGGCCGAGGAAGTCCGCAACCTGGCCCAGCGCTCCGCCCAGGCGGCCAAGGACACCGCCGCCATGATCGAGGAGTCCATCTCGAAGTCCAACGAAGGAACAAAGAAGCTGGACCGCGTGAAGGATGCGATTACAGCCATCACGGCGAGCTCAACCAAGATCAAAACCCTGGTGGACGAAGTGAGCGCCGGCAGCCAGGAACAGGCCCAGGGATTTGCCTCGATCTCCGAGAGCATCTCGCAAATGGGACAGGTAACGCAGAAGTCGGCGGCCAGCGCCGAACAGAGCGCTTCGGCTAGCGAAGAGCTGACCGCCCAGACAAAGAGCATGAAGAAGGCCCTGGAAGCGCTCCGGTCGATGGTTTCCGGCTCCGCATCCTCGCCGCCGCCACCGCGCCCGGTGGCTGCGGTACGCTCCAGTCCGGATCCGGCGCCGGCCCCGGCGTCTTCGCCTTCGGCCCGCCCGGCTGAGCTGTCCACGGAAGCAGCCTTTCCGCTCGATGACGACTTCCACTAGGAGACAACAGCAGTATCAGCAATAAAGCAGGTAGCCATGCCAGCCAGCAAAACACCGGAAGAGTGGAGAAACGCGCTCCGAGAAGGAGTCGAGGCGCTTGCCAAACGTGTCGTTCTCGTCGAGACCGAGACCTGGGACGCGGCTTCTCAACAAGCCGCCGACATCGCGGAGACCCTGCGATCCATAGCCGAGCAGGCCTCGGAGGCCGGCATGAGCGCCGTCGCCCGAACTGCCCGGGATCTTGGCGACGGCGTCGCGTCGGGCGGCGCGCCGGAGGCGATGATCGAAGGAATTGAACAACTCCAGGAAGCGCTTGATTCGGCCGAGCCCGAACCGCCCGCCGGCGACGCGCCCGGCACCCTCGGACAGGACCCCGAACTGCTCGCCGACTTTATTCTCGAGAGCCGTGAGCACCTGTCGAATATCGAGAATAAGCTGCTCGAGCTCGAGCAGGATCCGGAAAACCACGATTCGCTTCATTCGGCATTTCGCGGCTTCCATACCATCAAAGGATTGGCCGGATTCCTCGACCTGGAGACCATCCAGGTAGTCGCCCATGAGGTCGAAACGTTGCTCGACGCCGCCCGCAACGGCCAACTGTCGATCACCCCAGACGTGATCGACGTCGTGCTGGCCGGAGCCGATTACCTGAAAGCGGCCATCACCACCGTCGATGACAGCCTGCACGGCCGTCGGACCCCACCTCCGGGCAACACGCAGGAGCTGATCGCGCGAGTCCGGGCTGCGGCTCAGGCGCCCGGGGGAGAGCCCGTTGATTCCAAGGAGAAGCCCGCCCCGGAACCGGAACTGCTGTTTGATCCCGAAACCGAGGCTCCCGACCCGGCCGGTCCCGACGAGGACGAACTCCGCGCCGACGGGGAGGCCACCGCAATCGAAGTGCCCGCGGCGCCGGCCGGCGAGCCGGCGCAAAACCTTGCCCGGCCCGATCGGCCGCCATCGAGGACCCCCGCGAACGAACCTGCGCAAGCCGCCCGCGCTAGCGGAGAGCGCCATACCGCCGCCGTCAAGGTGAGCACCGAGAAGCTCGATCATCTCGTGGACATGGTCGGCGAGCTGGTTGTCGCGCAGTCGCTCCTGAGCCACGACCAGGACATCGCCGCCGTCGAAAATCCCCGCTTGCAGCGGAACCTCTCGCAGCTCTCCCGAATCACCAGCGACGTCCAGCGGACCGCCATGTCCATGCGCATGGTGCCCGTCGAAAACCTCTTCCGGCGCATGACCCGGCTGGTGCGCGACGTGGCCCGCAAGGAGGGCAAACGCGCCGAGCTGGTCACCACCGGCAACGACACCGAGCTCGACCGGAACATCGTCGAGGCCCTCGCCGACCCGCTGATGCACATGGTCCGCAACGCCGTCGGTCACGGACTCGAAACCCCGGAGGAGCGCCGCCAGGCCGGCAAACCGGAAACCGGCTCCATCAGGCTGTCGGCCTACCATCAGTCGGGTTTCATCATGATTGATCTCGCCGACGACGGCCGGGGCCTGAGCTGCGAGCGAATCCTCAAAAAGGCCCGCGAGCGCGGCTTGGTCGCCGAGGGCGCCAACCTCAGCGACGAAGAGATCCGCAACCTGGTCTTCGAACCCGGCTTCTCGACCGCCAGCGTCGTGAATGACGTTTCGGGGCGGGGCGTGGGCATGGATGTCGTTCGCAAGAACATCATCAAGCTCCGCGGGCGCGTCGACATCGACTCCGTCGAAGGCCGCGGCACAACCTTCTCCCTCAAAGTGCCGCTCACGCTTGCAATCATCGAGGGCTTGATCGTCGGCGTCGGCAGGCACCGCTATATCGTCCCCATCTACGCCGTGCGCGAGATGCTCCGGCCCACAACGGATGCAATGTCGACCGTTCAGGGGCGCGACGAAATGGTCCGGGTCCGCGGGCGTTTGCTACCCGTCGTGCGGCTCTACAAGAAGTTCCAGGTGACGCCGCGCTCTGAAGACCCCACCGAGTCCCTGCTGCTGGTCACCGAAACCATCGGCAAGCAGTACTGCATCATGGTCGATGATCTGATCGGCAAGCAGGAGGTGGTCATCAAGAGCCTCGGCGAGACGTTGAAGCATGTCTCGGGAATCGCCGGCGGCGCTATCCTCGGCGACGGCCACGTCGGCCTGATCCTCGACATGGACGGCATCTTCGGAGCCAGGCATGCGTGAGACAAATCACCTGATCGGCCAGGTGCCGCGCCTCAAGCCGGCCGAGTTCAACAGAATTCGTGAGCTCGCCTTCCGCAAGTTCGGCCTCGATCTCAAACCAGGGAAGGAAGAGCTCGTGTCGGCCCGGCTCGGCAAGAAGCTCCGCGAAGGGGGCTATCGGAGCTTTCGCGAATACTACGACGCCATCGAGAGCGACAAAACGGGCGAATCGCTGATCGGCTTGATCGACGCGCTGACCACCAACTACACGATGTTTTTCCGCGAGCCCGATCACTTCGACTTCCTCCGGTCCGGCATCGTCCCGGCTCTGCGGTCACGGCCCGAAATCCGAATCTGGTGCGCCGCCGCGGCCACCGGCGAGGAGCCCTATTCGCTGGCCTTTTGCCTGCTCGAGAGCCTTGGCATGGCGCACCTGAAAAAAATCCACGTCCTCGCCACCGACATCTCGACGCGCGCGCTGGCTACCGCCGAACGCGGCATCTACCCGGCCGAACGCTTCGAGCCACTGCCCAAGGCCATTCGCCAGCGCTACCTGCTCCAGGGCAAGGCCTCGGCCGACGGCCTCTACAAGATCCGGCCCGAAATCCGCGACCGAGTCGAGTTTCGGCGCCTCAACCTTATCGAGAGGATCTCGCACCGCGCTCGCTTCCCGGTCATCTTCTGCCGCAATGTCATGATCTACTTCAACCAGGAAACGCGAAAACACGTCCTCAACCAGTTGATCGAATGGCTCGAGCCGGGCGGCTATCTCTTCGTCGGGCATTCCGAGAGCCTGAACAGCAGGGAGTATCCGCTCGAATACGTCCGGCCCGCCGTCTACCGGAAGTCGGAACAGTACAACTGGCGGATGGGACGCAAGAGGGAGAAGGAATGAGCAACGTGGTGGTGGGAGTAGCCGACGGAAAGTGCAGCCGGAACTCGCTCGAGGTGCTCATCACCTACGGGCTTGGCTCCTGCATCGCGGTGGCCTTCTATGACGGCGTCACCCATACCGGCGGCCTGCTGCACTACATGCTGCCGGATTCGAGCATCGACCGCGAAAAGGCAAAACGCAATCCCTGCATGTTCGCCGATACCGGCGTCCCCTTCATGGTTCGGCAACTGCGGGAAATGGGCGCCAACCCGCGCCGCCTCTCAGTGCGCATCGCCGGCGGGGCGAAAGTGCTGCAGACCGGCGAACATTTCAACATCGGCAAGCGCAACCACATCGCGCTCCGAAAAGTGTTGTGGAAAGCGGGATTGATGATTCAGGCCGAAGAGGTCGGCGGCGCCGTGTCACGGACCGTCAGCCTCGAGGTCGGAACCGGCCGCTGCTGCTGGCGGGAGTCCAACGGCAAACGAGGGGAGTTGAGTCTCAACGGAATACTAAAAGGAGCGGCGTGATGGCTTATCGCGTGCTGATTGTAGATGATTCCCCGGTGATGCGCCGTTTCATTCACCGGGTGATGGAGCTGTCCGGATTCGATTGCGAAAACTGCTTCGAGGCTGGTGACGGCCGCGAAGCTCTCCGGATTCTCGACCGGGAATGGGTGGACGTCATCCTGACCGATATCAATATGCCGCACATGAGCGGCGAGGAGTTCGTGCAGTACATCGAAAACGACGCGGAACTGCGGTCAATTCCCGTCCTCGTCGTCTCCACCGACGCCACCAAGCACCGCATCAGCCAAATGATGCAAATGGGGGCCCGCGGGTATGTCACCAAGCCGTTCCTGCCGGAGACCCTGCGAGATGAGCTGGAACGGCTGCTGGGAGGAGCCCATGCATAATACGGTACTGACAGAAGAAGCGATCGAGGTAGTTCGGACTAGCGCCCAGGAGGTCCTCGAGACCATGTTCTTCGCCATCGTCGAGGAGGATGAGACGGACAACCCGCAGTGGAAACCGTCCACGGCTGATCCCATCAGCGCCCGCGTCGAGTTCGACGGAACCTGGCAAGGCTACATTGAAATCACCCTCAGCCGCGACGCTACGGAGGACATCTGCCGAGATTTCCTCGGATTGGACTTCGATGAAGAGGTCGACGAGCTGCAGCGCGGGCACGTCATCGGCGAAATGGCGAACATGATCTGCGGCAGAGCGCTCAGCCACCTCGAGCCGAATGGAACATTTCACCTGTCCACCCCCCGGGTCACCGCCGCCGCTGCCGCGGAACCGCCACCGGGCAGCATCCGCGCTGAGCTCCCGCTCGAAACCGGACCAGTCGCGGTCCTCCTGTCCACCACATGACCGGAAAACAGCCAATTCGGGTGCTGGTCGTCGATGATTCGGCCATCGTGCGCCGGATTCTCAAAGAGACCCTCGACAGCGAGGCGGATATCGAGGTTGTCGGCGTCGCGCCCGACCCCTATGTGGCCCGGGATAAGGTACTTAAGCTGAAACCCGATGTCATGACGCTCGATATCGAGATGCCTCGCATGGACGGCCTCACGTTCCTCAAAAAGCTAATGCGCCATCACCCCATGCCGGTCATCGTCATCAGCTCGATCGGCAATTCCTCCTGCGAGATGGCCATGGAGGCAATGCGGCGCGGCGCCGTGGAGGTGCTCGCCAAGCCGTCCGGACCTTATTCGGTCGGCGAACTGCGCCTGGCCCTCGCTCTCAAGATCCGCGCCGCCGCGCGGGCCCGGCTGAGCCAGCGCAACAGCGAGCCGCCCAAAGAAAAGGACCCTGTCAGACCGGTCGTCTCCGGCGGTTTTCGATCCGGCGCCATCATCGCTATCGGCGCCTCCACCGGAGGCACCGAGGCCCTCGAGGTCATCCTCCGGCAACTGCCCGCCGAAGTGCCCCCGATCCTGGTGGTCCAGCACATCCCGGCCGGCTTCTCTCACGCGCTCGCCAGCCGCCTCCACCAGATCTGCCGCATGGAGGTGATGGAAGCCACCAACGGCGACTATGTCGTTCCGGGACGCGTGCTCATCGCCCCGGGCGACAAGCACATGGTCCTGCGGCAAAGCGAGGGTGTCCATCGGGTCAGCGTCAAGTCCGGCCCCCGCGTCTGCTACCAGAGACCCTCGGTCGACGTCTTGTTCGAGTCCGTCTCCGATGTCGCCGGCAAGAAGGCCATCGGTATCATCCTTACCGGAATGGGCTCCGACGGCGCCTCCGGTATGCTGAAAATGAAGCAAGCCGGCGCTCGCAACATCGCCCAGGATGAAGCTTCCTGCGTCGTCTTCGGCATGCCCCGGGAGGCTATCCGCGCCGGCGCCATCGACGAGGTTCTCCCGCTTGAACGCATCGCCGCCAAGCTCATGCAGCGAGCTTCCGAATCCGTCCCCGCCAGGTAGGTGCTCCGCTGCCTCGCCCCACGACAACCTCCGGCCCCGGGATCCACGAGAATTTCCATTCCCGATCGGCACCTCACTTTCCAGACGAACCATCCGATAGTACAAAGGGTAGTGATATGAGTCCAGATGCACTGAAAACTTCAGTTTCATGGGCCGAACCTGATCGGGTGCTGGTCCGCGGCTACCGCCTCCAGGACCTGATCGGCTGCGTGGAGTTCGGCCAGGCCGTCTACCTCCTCATGGTCGGCGAATTGCCGGACGCCAGGATTGGCCGAGTCGTCGAGGCCATCCTGGTCTCCGTGTGCGCTCACGGGCCCTTGACGCCAGGCACTCGAGCCGCTGTCATCGTCTCCAGCACC
>CAYLSS010000023.1:12884-13049 GCA_964385765.1 uncultured Solibacteraceae bacterium | reverse complement strand
AGCGGGCGCTGCGCCTCAAAGACAACACTCAGGGCGCCCAGGAAGAAGCGGCACGCTATCTGCAGACCCCGTATGAGCGCCCCAGGCGCCGGTACTAGCTGATTCCAGCATTCCAGCCATCGGCCCTTGTTCGTGGAAGTAGATCTCGCCAATCCCCGGCTCATG
>CAYLSS010000023.1:7052-12784 GCA_964385765.1 uncultured Solibacteraceae bacterium | reverse complement strand
CCGTCCCGGATTGTCCGCCACATGGAACACTGCGACGTACGGAGCGGCGTTCTCGCGACAGCCCCGCCGCCTATGGTTGGAGTGCTAAGGTCACGGCAGTTTGGATTGTCCGCTCCAGTTCGGTGGTGGGCTCTGAACGGAGTTGAATGTTGAACGCACTACCGCTCTCGGCGATTATCTTGAGCACGGAGTCCAACTCTTTCACGAATGCGGAGTCCGCCGAGAGTGGGCCGCGGCCATCCCGATGCAAAGACTCAAAAGAATGATTAGAGTGAATCCTATTTTCGTTATCATTGCTTCTCCTTTCCCAATAAATCCTCTGTAGTGTGACAACCGCCGCACGATATCACTGGTCCGGGTCAGGCCACTGGCAATGGATGTGCTGATTCGGAGTTCCGGGGTATTCAACCTGTCCGTAAGATAATTGGAATGCGTTCCTTATCCCTTCCGGTCCGCCAGGGCCGCCCGCATTCCGTCCACTGAGCGTATGAGGCTCCGCACCGGATCCGTCGCCGGCAAGTACTCCATGGCGATGTAGCCGTCGAAGTCCACATCCCGGATCGCTCGGTAGACGTTCGGGAAGTAGATCTCGCCAGTCCCCGGCTCATGCCGTCCCGGATTGTCCGCCACATGGAACACTGCGACGTACGGAGCGGCGTTCTCGATGGTCGCGATCAGGTTCCCGGATTGTACCTGCTCGTGATAAAGATCGAAGAGCAACCTCACATGCGGGTGGCCGGCTCGTTTGACGACTTCCAGGCCCTCGACGCACGAGTTCAGGAAGAAGCCGGGCTCGTCACGATTGTTGAGCGGCTCGACGAGCAGCCCGACGCCGGCCTCCGCCGCCAGATCGCCGCACTGCCGGCAGCTTGCCACGAGGTTCTCAATCTGTTGGTCATGCGACAAACCGTCGACCGCCAAACCGGCCATCAGCACGAGCATCGGCGCCCCGAGTTCCAGCGCGACTTCGATATTCTTCCGCACCTCGGCAAGCAGCCCGTCACGCTGGCCTGGATCCACCATCGAAACCGCCTTTTCCCTCCAGTGAGGGTTCGCGCCAATCACATCGATGCGAAGCCGGAACGACTCCGCCGTGTGTCGGAACCGTCGTATGTCTTCCGCTGACCAACCCGTATGCTCGCCGAGCAGTTCGACAGACTGCAGCCCAGCGCGCGCAACGGTTTCCAGCTTCTCCTCGAAAGATCCCGGCAGAGTCCATAGCATCGCCGAGGAAGTGATCGCCGCCTTCGGCGGAGCGCTCGACTGCCCCCGAGCGAGCATACCAGCAACGCCCAATGCGGCCAGACCGGAGAACCGACGTCGATCGATCATCACCGCCAGGATACGAACTCCCGGCCACCCCGCGCTACGAACCTCGATTTCCTGCCGCGGCGGAAGGCCGGCGATGCTGTCTGGATTGTGCTCACCAGAACGATGGCGGACCGGCAATCCGGTGAGGGTCCGGTGAACGCACTCTCAGATATCGAATACCGCCCCGGTATCGGCACTGGTGACGTGAAGCAGATACCGCGCCAGCCAGCCGCGCTTCACCTTCGGCTCGAACTCGGGAAGCGCAGCCAACCGACGGTCAATCTCCTCCGGTGGAAGCTTCAGCTCGATCTTGCGCGACGCGACATCGATGCCAATGCGATCGCCGTGATTCACCGCCGCGATCGGCCCTCGCGCCGCCGCTTCCGGGGCGACGTGACCAATACAAAGGCCGCGTGTGCCGCCCGAGAAGCGGCCGTCCGTGATTAAAGCCGCCTTCACGCCGGCGCCGACGATGGCCGCGGTCGGCGATAGCATCTCCTGCATACCAGGGCCGCCGCGCGGGCCTTCATAGCGGATCACCACGACGTCGCCGTCCTTCACCTCGCCGCCAAGGATGCCCCGCAGCGCTTCTTCCTGCGATTCGTAGATGCGGGCCGGCCCTTCGAACGTGCGCATATCCTCGTCGACGCCGGCCACCTTCACCACCGAACCGTTCGGCGCCAGATTGCCGAACAGCACCGCCAGGCCGCCGTCCTTCGAGAAGGCGTTGGCGGCATGGCGAATCACGTTCCCGTCGGGTTCGGGGCAACCTTGCG
This sequence comes from uncultured Solibacteraceae bacterium, assembly GCA_964385765.1. GTDB lineage: Bacteria > Acidobacteriota > Terriglobia > Bryobacterales > Bryobacteraceae > CAWELS01. Next base: position 10,697 of record CAYLSS010000023.1, on the reverse strand, counting down.
TCATGTCAGCCAGCTTGCCCCACAGTGTCTTCGCCTCCAGGTCAATACCACAATCGCTGTTGGCTGCGATCTCCTTCACGATGGTCCCGATGCCCCCGCGTTCGTGGACGTCCTGGACGTGGACATCAGGGCGGCTCGGCGAAACCTTGCAAATATTCGGTGTTCGCGCGGAGATGCGATTCAGGCGGTCCAGGTTGTAATTGATGCCGGCCGAATGGGCCAGCGCCAGTCCGTGCAGGATCGTATTCGTCGAGCCTCCCATCGCCATGTCGAGCATGAAGGCGTTGTCCAGCGCCTGCTCCGTGATGACGTCGAGCGGGCGTGTGTTCTTCTCCAGGCAGTCCTTCAACAACCGGCCCGCCCGGCGGACCAGGTCCAGCCGTTCTTCATTGAGCTTCGTCTCGGTCGACTGATCATCGACCCACTGGGCCGCGGGAATCGTCCCATTGCCCGGCAGCGCAAGACCGATCACCTCGGCAAGGCAGTTCATTGAGTTCGCGGTGAACATGCCGGAACAGGAACCGCAGCTTGGGCAGGCCCGCTCGGCGAGATCGCGCAATGCCTTGTCGGACATCTTGCCGGCGCTGTGCCTGCCGACCCCCTCGAAGACGGAGATAAGATCCTCGTCGGCGCGGCCGGCGAGCATGGGTCCGCCGCTCACATAGACCGAGGGAATGTTGATCCGCGCCATGGAGTTCAGCATGGCCGGGACAATCTTGTCGCAATTGCCGATTCCGATCCAGGCGTCGGTGGGATGTGCGCCGATGATGGTCTCGATCTGGTCGCCGATGAGCTCCCGCGAAGCAAGCGAATACTTCATGCCGAAATGGCCCATGGCGATGCCGTCGCAAATGGCGCCGCCGATATTCGTGTACCAGACATTGAATCCAAGGCTCGCAAGCTCCTCTTCGAGCGCCCTGCCAAGCTTGTCGAGGTGAGCGTGGCCTGGAATCTGCGTCGTATAGGAGTTGATGATGGTCACGAACGGCTTTTGCAGGTCGTTGAGCGAACGGATGGCGCCCTCGGCCATCATCAGCGACGCCGCCGGCAGCATGTGATTCCCCTCGGCGATAATCCGGCTGCCTTTCTTACGGATATTCTCGATGCCTGGATTCATAAGCGATTATTCTACTGCGCAGACCGGTGGAAAGATCTCTCCGCCAATCCTTCGTCATCGAAGATAGTAGCCTGACCGCGCGCGGATCTCCGCTCCCGGATGGCGCCGGCGCGCCTCTGCCGTCAACTCAACACGGATCGGTCGAAAACTCCCCGGAGAACCGTCGGGCGCGTGGTAATGAAGGCTGTAGCGGGTGCGCATGCGCTCCATCAGCTCCCGGAACGCCCTGCCGGCATTCTTGGCTTTGACCACCTCGCCGCCTGTCTCCCTGGCCAGCAGGAAGACGTTCGAGAACGTATAGTCGGGGTTGGCGCCCGGCGGTGGCGGCTTCGGCGGCTTCGCGTTGCCGACCACAATGGCGTTCAGGACCGCATCTGCCCTGTAGAGCGCCCGGGTCACATCTTCGTTCGGATTGCGGTAGTTGAGTCCTTTGTTGTCGGTGAGGATCAGGATGGCGCGGCGCCCGTGTTGCGCCCCGGCTTCTTCGTCCAGCCGTCCGGCGGCGTCAATGATCGCGGCGTTGATCCGTGTGGCGGCTCCGAGATTGCGGGCACGGACCGCCCCCGCAATCGCACTCGGTATCGCGCCGATATCGCTCGTGAAACCGCGCCGAAGCTCAGTCTCCCGGCCGAAGACCATGATCCCGACGTGATCGTCCGTCGTTAGTGCATCCAGCGCCTCCCGCGAAGCTTCCGCCATCTCCTCCACGTGCTTTCGCGTACTACCGCTCACATCGAGCAGCAGCAGGATCCACAGCGGCTCCGCCTCCCGCCCGAAGTAAACGATCTCCTGTTTCTGACCGCCATCGAGAACCACAAAGTCGTCCCGGCTCAGATCGGCGATTAAGCGGCCGCCATCGGTCACCTGAACGTCCACTTTGACCAGCGACACGCCGGCGCGGAACGAGGGCGTCTCCTGCGCGGACGCCGCGGCGAAGGCCAATAGTAGGATGAGAAACAGCCGCATGCGGAACATTATCGTCGGAACGGCCGGCCATATCGATCATGGCAAGACCGCGCTTGTCCAGGCCCTCACCGGTATTGACACGGACCGGCTACACGAAGAAAAGCGGCGCGGCATATCGATCGAGCTCGGCTTTGCTCACCTTCAATTGACGAAGGATCTGCGCCTCGGTTTCGTCGACGTGCCCGGACACGAGCGCTTTGTCAAGAATATGTTGGCCGGGGCCGGGGGAATCGATCTCGTCATGCTCGTCATCGCCGGCGATGAGTCAATCAAACCACAGACGCGCGAACACTTCGATATCTGTCGCTTGCTGGGCGTCCGGTCCGGACTTGTGGCGCTGACCAAGGCGGACCTGCTCGACCCGGAGATCCTCGAACTAGCCCGGCTCGAGGTCGAGGAGTTCATCGCAGGGTCTTTTCTGGAGAATGCGCCCGTAGTGATCACCAGCGCCAAAACCGGTCAGGGCCTGGACCAACTGAAGCTCGACCTCCGTAAGCTAGCCTCCGAGACCGCGGTCAAGGACGCCTCGCGTCACTTCCGCCTCCCCGTCGATCGGGCGTTCGCCATGAAGGGCTTCGGCCGCGTGGTGACCGGGACGCTGCTCTCCGGCGCGGTTCGGACGGAGGATGAAGTCCAAATCCACCCCACCGGCGAGGTGGTTCGCGTACGCGGCATCCAGGTGCACGGCGAAGCGGCGAAACGGGCTGCCGCCGGCCAGCGAACCGCCCTCAATCTTGCCGGACAGGCGGCCACGCACGCCGAACGGGGAACAACCCTCACCATGCCCGGACTCTTCCAGCCCACCCAGATCGTGGACACCCGGTTCCACCTTCTGCGGACCGCGAAACCCCTGAAGCACGGCGCCCCGGTGCACTTCCATGCGGGAACCGCCGAGGTGATCGGCGAGGCCCGGCTGCTCGAGTCGACCGCCCCCCTGAAGCCCGGCGACAGTGCGATCGTGCGCTTTCTGCTGCGCGAGCCGGTACTGCTGCTCCCAGGCGACCGCTTTATCGTTCGCATGTTCTCGCCGGTGGTGACCATCGGCGGTGGCGCCGTCATAGAGATCGCGCCGCCCTCCAGAATTCGGCGGGCCGCGGCGGCGCGCCGCTTGCTGGCCCTGGAGGCCGGCAGCCAGGCCGATCGCATCTCTCTCCTGGTCAGCGAAGCCACTTACGGAATAGACTTTCCGGCTCTCGTCTCGCGGACGGGCCTCCTTGACACGGAACTCCGCGAACTCGCCGCCGACAAACGCTTCATTGCGCTCGAAGGCCGGCAACATTGGCTGGCCGACCGCTCCAAGTACGAGGCCCATGTCCGGGCGGTGCGCACCGCCGTCCGCGACTTCCATCGCGCGAACCCGCTGCAGCCCGGCATGCCCAGGGAGGAACTACGATCGCGCGAGCTTCCTGGCGCGCCCGATTTCTACCTGGAAACCATACTCTCCACCACCGCGGACCTGGTCGCGGAAGGAGAAACCGTCCGCCTGGCCTCGCACCAACTGCGGCTGCAGGAGGACGAAGGCGCCGCGCTTCAAAAGATCGAGGAGGCCTTCCAGCGCGCCG
>CAYLSS010000023.1:0-7042 GCA_964385765.1 uncultured Solibacteraceae bacterium | reverse complement strand
CGCCGGTCTCCGGGTTCCAGCCACGAAGGAAGTTCTCGCCTCGAGCGGCGTCGATCCCGGCCGTGCCCGCACCCTCCTGCAGGTGCTCCTTCGCCGCGGCGATCTGGTCAAGGTCGGCGACGGCATGGTCTTTCACGCGACCGCCATCCGCCAGTTGCAATCCCTGCTCGCCGGACACCGCGGAGAACGATTCAAGGTCCCGCAGTTCAAGGACTGGACGGGAATCTCGCGAAAGTACGCGATCCCGCTCCTGGAGTACCTGGACCGCCAGCGGATCACCCGCCGCGAAGGGGATGAGCGGATCGTCTTGTGAACCGGCCCGCCCGGCGAACCCTCACGCGAGTTGCGGGATCGGTGTCTCCCGCCCCTTGTCATCCGCCGATACGTACGCTGCATAGATCGTCAGCGTGATGTCGATCGACAGATCGAGGTCGCTCTCCGGCGCCTTGTTCTCCGCAATCGTCTCGACGAAGTTCATCAGTTCCTTGCTGTAGCCAAGGCTCCATCCCTCCTCGGGCGATGCCGGAATCCAGCCCTCATTCGAACTGATCTTCTCGACCAGATAGAGGTCTTTGAACTGCTCGTGCTCCGGGTTATAGACGTCGACTACGTTGATCGGACTCATCCTGCACCGGGTTCGGTGATTGTTGGCGAACACCTCGACGTAGTCGTAGATGCCGCCAAGCACAATGTCGGATGCGGTCACGTCGGCGATCATCCCGTCGTCGAAGACGATGTGCATGATCGAGTAGTCCTCGATCGGATCCTGGTAGCCCGTGCGGATGAACCCTTTGTCTTCAAACTCGGGCTCCGTCGTGATGGAGTGTGTGCGGCTGCTCACGGCCACGGGCCGGATCGGCGACCCGCGACGAGCAAGCCCTTCCTTCCGCTTCAGGTAGAGAATCGCGCCCAGCGGATGGCAGCCCTTGCAAATCATCGCGCCGCCGCCCTGGATGCTCCAGATTCCATAAACGGGCGAATGCGACCCGTTGTGTGACTCCTCGCCCTGAAGTCGCAGAATCTGCGACTTGGTCGCCTCGATGATCTGACGCTCCTTCTGGATCGAGGGAGCATAAACGAAGTTCTCCGCGTACCCGAAACCGACGCCGGCAGACCTCACCGACTCCCGCAGCCGCTCGCATTCTCGCGCTACTTCCTGCAACATCTGGCCTTTGGTGAACTCGGATGGGGAACCGAAAAAGCCCGTCAGCGGCTTCTCTACTATGATGTGCTTGCCCGCCTCCGCCGCCGCCAGGATCAGTTCTTTGTGCGATGACGGCGGGGTGCAGATGTCCAGAATGTCGATGTCGTCGAGCATCGCCGCCACCGAGTCATAGGCCCGGATCCCATGCTTCCGGGCGAAAGCCGTCCGGCTCTCCTCGCGCGCCGATGTCGCTCCAACCACTTCAACCCCGGACGGCATGTTCTCCATATGAAAGCTGGCCGCGAACCCGGCGCCGGCGATCCCGATGCGATAAGCCATAGATTCGATTGTAGCGGCAGGTCATTCTCCGCCTCCACCCAAGGAAGGCTTGCCTGCCTGCCCGATCCGGGTTCGCGCGCGGCTGTTTGCTCTGCCTGTGTGATTATGACGAGTTCGGCGGGTTCGACAAAGGGACAAAGGGAGCCGCGGATGTCCTATCGGATTGAAGCGTAGTATACTGGTGCGCGCTCTTCGTCGATACCGATGGACGGTGGCTCATGCTTCCCGATTACATCTCCAAGAACAAACCGAATCCTGAAATCAACCGCGCCCCATGGTATGCGAACACCGCTCCGAGTTATGCGGGCGTTTTCCTTTGGGTCGTCTTCTACAAATCGATTGCTGAAGGAACTCTGGAATCCGCCGGCCCGCTGCTGTGCCTCGTCGCCCTCGTTGTCGCCGGCGTCTTGTGTCACTTCCTCTACTACCTTGTTCCCGCGATGCTCGGTATGAAGACGGGCCGCCCGCTCTATGTGGTGGGAAGTTCCACCTTTGGAACCATCGGCGGATATCTTATGCCCGGATTGCTGATGGGACTTCTGCAGGTGGGATGGTTCTCCGTAAACACGTTCGTTTCGACGGACTTCATTCTCCGTGGTGCGGGCATGGAGTCGGCGCCCGGGACTCCCGCCTTCGCGATTGTCGCCGTTTTGTGGGGCCTCGCAATGGCCTATGTCGGCGTCAAAGGCATCGCGCTCCTTGGCAGGCTGGCGACGTACATGGCGATCATCCCGTTCCTGATGATCCTGTTCGTCTTCTTCAAGACGGCGGGTGGCATCGGAGATTTCGTGGTACCGGATCCGAACCCGGTGTTGGCCTTCGCGCTGATTCTGCAGATCGTGATTGGATTCTTTGCGACGGCCGGCGCCGCGGGAGCCGATTTCGGGATGAGCAGTCGCAGCAGCAGGGATGTGCAGAGGGGCGGACTGGTGGGCATCGCCCTGGCGGTCGTGTATGCCGGCGGGTTGCCGCTGCTTTCAGTGGCCGGCGCGCATGGCCTGAATCCCGGGATGGAGAGCTTCGCCTACGACTCGGTCATAGGGGCGCTCGGCGGCTTTCTGGCCTCGTCGATGTTTCTCCTGTTCGCCGTCGCTTCGATCGCACCGGCCGGCTTCTGCGCCTTCATTATCGGCAACAGCTTCGCCACGATGATCCCGGCGATTCCCCGCATGGCCTCGACGATGGTGGGCGCCGTGGTCGCGATCGTACTGGCAATCACGGGCGTCGCCGCGGACCTGATCGGTTTCTTCACGATTGTCGGCGCATCATTCGGACCGATCTGCGGTGCGATGGCGGCAGACTACCTGCTGTCAGGACGCCGCTGGTCCGGGCCCCGCGCCGGCATCAACCTTGCCGGATATGGAGCGTGGGCGCTGGGATTCATCGTGGGCATCCTACCGTTCCTACCTGTTTCCCAATCCGTGCAGGATGCGGCGCAGCCGGCCGTCGTATACAGCTTCATCGTCGGCTTCCTCGTCTACGCGCTGCTGGCCAAAGCCGGACTGCAGCCGAAGGTGGTGGAGATGCCGGAGTAGCCTCGGCCAGCCGTCGACGGGCGATCGCATTCCCTGGGTGAATGGTTTCCTGGTGACAGAAGCTTTCTCTCTGCGCCGCCGGTTCACTCCGCAGTACAGCTACCTCCGCCTCTCCCTGGCCCGGGATTTGATCACGATCGGCGTACCGGCGAAGCCGAACCGCTTGCGAAGCTGGTTCATCAGGTAGCGTTCGATCGAAAAGTGCAGCTTGCGGGTGCTGTCGGTGAATACGACGAAGCGGGGCGGCCGCACCGACGCTTGGGTGAGGTACTTCACTCGGAGGTCGCGCTCGAATTCCAGATTCGCGATGAACCGGTTCAATTCTCCGGTCGGGATGCGTCGGGATGCCTCCTGAAAGACTTTCTGGATGAGAGTGAACAACTGGCTGACGCCCGCGCCGTGCGTGGCTGACAGGAACGCGACCGGTGCATAGTCGAGAAACTTCAGGTTTTCACGAATCTGGGTGAGGAATGCCCGCTTGTTCTTATTCTCGATGGCATCCCACTTATTGACGCAAATGACAATGGAACGGCCGCCTTCGTGCGCGTACCCGCCGATTGTTGCATCCAACCCGACCACGCCTTCAGTGGCATCCAGGATGAGCAGCACCACGTTCGCCAGCCGAATATGACGGCGCGCCATCACGACGCTCAACTTCTCCGCCATCAGCCTGGTCTTGCCCTTGCGGCGTATGCCGGCGGTATCGACGAATACGTATTCAACTCCCTCCCGGACGACGGTTTCATCAACGGCGTCCCGGGTGGTGCCGGCGACCGGTGAGACGATGGTGCGTTCCGAACCGGCCAGGGCATTCAACAAAGTCGACTTGCCGACGTTGGGGCGGCCGACGATGGCGACTCGAATGGCGGCGCCGGTTTCCTCTTCTTGTTCCTCGTTTTCTTCTTCCTCGGGGGCAACCGGGAAGTCGCTGGTGACGTGCTCGAGAAGCTCGTCGACGCCGAGGGCGTGTTCAGCCGAAATTGGGAAGAGGTGCTCGAAACCGAGCGAGTGGAACTCGTGGACGAGATTTTGGCGAGAAGCGGCGTCAATCTTGTTGACGGCCAGCGCGACGGGTTTACCGAGGCGGCGCAGTAACTGGGCAAGCTCGCTGTCGGCGGCGGTGAGCTCCGAGCGGCCGTCAATGACGAAGATGATCTGATCCGCGTCCTCGAGAGCCACTCGTGCCTGGCGAAAGATCTCCGCCGGGATCAATTCTGGATCATTGGGGACAATGCCGCCCGTATCGATGACCTCGAACGGCCGGCCGCGATAGTTGGCTTCGCCATAGATGCGATCACGAGTAATGCCGGGCTCGTCGCCGACGATCGCCCTCCGGTTGCGTATTATCCGATTGAAAAGGGTGGACTTACCGACATTCGGCCGCCCGACGATGACGACCGCCGGAAGCGCTTGGGGCCGGTTCATTCAGCCCTCATGATAGCATTGGGACGCCAGCGCCGAGCTGTGCACCTTGCGCGCACGGCCCGTCACTTGCTATCCTGCCGCGGTGTCGAGCATGGAGATCGGGATCGATCCCTCACCCAACCCTAAGGTCATCCGCGCGGCCGGCGGCATTGTCTGGTGGAGAGACAGCGAGCTGTGGCGGGTGGCCGTGATACACCGTCCCAAACACCAGGATTGGTCGCTTCCAAAGGGCAAACTCGACATGTGGGAATCCTGGGAGGAGGCGGCCATTCGGGAGGTTCGTGAAGAGACCGGCTGCGAGATTCGATTGGGCGCCTTCGCGGGCCTGACAAGCTATTTGGCGCAGGGGCGTCCGAAAGTAGTCCTCTTCTGGAACATGGAGCGGATAGGGGACTGTCATTTCGAACCGGACGGCGAAGTCGACCGCGTCGAGTGGCTCGCCTATGGTGAGGCGATCGAGCGTTTGGACCATCCCTCGGAAAAGGAGCTCCTGCGGGAAGTCGCGAACGGATCACGGATTTCGCCGTGAGGCGGAAAGACGGAGATCGGTCCGGGAAGACTTACTCTTTCTAGTCGATCTGGACGAGGCCGTCCGGCGCCTGTTCCGGCCGCAGGGTTTGCGGCGCTCGCCAGGAGTCAATGAGGGAGACCTGGTGGACGCAGGAGACCGTGCAGGTAGGAGCGCAGGTCTTCTCGGTGAGGAATTCGCGGCGGAGGTCGGCGCGCGTGTACTCCTCCAGCCGGACGCCCGGATAGCCGCGCTGTTGTGAGCAATAGTGGACGAGGCCGTCCTCGCAGATATACAGATACCGGCTGCCTGCCCGGCAACGCCACTGATTGGTTCGACCGTCGGCGATCGCCTCCTGGAACTGGTTGAAGCGGGAGTAGCTGCTCTTCTCCATTGCCCGCATGGTGCGATAGACTTCGCGCTCGCGAGCCTTGAGCGGCTTCAACTGGCCGTCGCCGTCGTGGATGATTCCGACCGTCGATGTCAGTCCCAGTTCGAGGGCGCGGCTGCCGATTGCCAGCGCGTCCTCCGGATTCCTGATTCCGCCGCCCACCACGGAGTTGATGTTGACGTGGAAGAGCGCGTGCTTGGAGAGCATCTGGAGCCGGACGTCGAGGGTCTTCAGGCTTTTCTTCGACACTTCGTCCGGCTCGACGTTGTCGATGCTGATCTGGAGATGGTCGAGGCCGGAATCGTTGAGCCGCCAGATGCGCTTCTCGTTCAGCAAGAATCCGTTGGTGATCAGTCCCGCGATCATGCCACGGCGGCGGATATGGTTGATCAACTGGTCCAATTCCGGATGCAGCAGGGGTTCGCCACCGCTAATGGTGATCACGTTGACACCAAGGTCGGCCAATCGGTTCACACGATCGAACAGCTTCGGTAGCGGCACGCCCAGGGAATGATCGTCATACTCGTTGCAGTAGGCGCAGGCGAGGTTACAACGGCGGATCGGAATCAAATGCGCCAGCACGGCATGCTTCGTACTGAGAAGGCCGCGCATGATCATGCGTACTTCGCGCAAGAGGCGGTATCCGGCAAGGGCCCGGCGCTTCACACGAAATGCGTAGGGAGACATCAACTCAGATAATTCCCAGAATCCTAGTGGCTTACAGAAACTTCTCTATTGAAGCACACCAAGCCCGTGACGGCCGACAACTATTCTTCGGGATGCGTCTGAGGCTCGCTGAGCGGTAGAAATCAGGGCTCTTTCTGTTCTTCAGGTTGCGGCGAGTCGTCCGCGACTTCATCGCCGAACGTGATTGTCGTGTCGGCGCCGAATCGTTTGTAGTCCTCGTACTTGACAACCATCTTGATTGGCTGGGGACCGGACTGGAACATCAATACATCCTCGGCGATAGTGAAGGTGGGAAACCAGTACTTGCCGTCGATCTGCTGGCGGTAAGTCTCGAACTTCGGGAACTGGTTGTCGTAGTTCTTGCGGGTGAGGCCGACTCCCCGGCCGTATGTCTTGACAATCTGCAGGTCGCGATCGTCTACCCAGACCAGACCGGCGAAGTAGCGCTCGCCTTTTTCCATCGTTTTCGGCTTGACGGCGAAGCTGTAGCAGCGGATCTCGTCGAGCGTCTGCTTGCCGAGGTAACGGACATGGTATTTGGGCAGATCTTTTGTCTGCAGAACGAATGGTTGGACGTTGCGGAGATCCTGTTCATCCTCCGGAGTCAGCAGAATGCGGCTTAGTGTGGAGACCGGAGCGTGCACGACGCGTTCGGTTCGCTTTCCGTCCGGGCCAAAGATGATGTCCTGGACCAGTTCGTATTTACCCAGTACACGGCTTGACTCGTCCAACTCGTGAACCTTGATGTCCTGCCGATACGTGTAGGCTTCGCGAGCCTGGGCGAACTCGGCTTCCTTGGCGGCAAACTTCTCGATGATCTGTTGAATTTCTGCTTCCGACAGTTCCGTGACGTTATTCGCCGATGCCGCAAGAGCCAGCGAGAAAATCGCGTAGGTCAAACCAAACAGGCGCACATTCCCTCCTTCCATACCTAATTCTAGGATGTTCGGCTTCCCGATCGGGTTACGCCGATGATATAACTGGGGCGATATGAAGCGGCTAGCGGCGATTCT
>CAYLSS010000022.1:7673-13051 GCA_964385765.1 uncultured Solibacteraceae bacterium | reverse complement strand
CAATAACGACGGCTGGAAGGATCTCTTTACTTCCAACTCACACGCCAATGACCGCGTCTCGATGTTCGAGGTCAGCCAATACGAGCAGCCGAACTCCGTCTTCGCCAATGCCGGCGACGGGACCTTTCGCGACGTCACGTCCAGCGTCGGCGGCAAGTTTGCCACGAAAGCGGCGGCCCACCGGGGCAGTGCGTTCGCCGATTTCAACAACGACGGCCGCATCGATGTCGTGGTCAGCGTGATCGGCGAACCGGCCGAACTGTGGGAAAACGTCAGCCCACCCGGCAACAACTGGCTGATCGTGAAGCTGATCGGGACCGAGAGTAATCGCGACGGAAATGGCGCCCGCATCATCATGGGTGATCAACACAACCACATGACCACCAGCGTCAGCTACGCCTCTTCGACTGAATTCGGCGTTCATTTCGGCCTTGGTGACCAAGACCTGGTCGAGACCATGCGCATCCGCTGGCCGAGCGGCATCGAGCAGGTGCTCGAAGACGTCCGCGCCAATCAGGTCATCGAGGTGAAAGAACCCGCCCGCGATCTCTCCGCTGTCAGGGCGCGGTGATCGTCATCTCTTGTTCCAAACGCTCGCGCTCCGCCGCCGACGTTCTCCTGACTTCCTGGTACCTGGCCATCATCTTTTTCGCGTCTTCCGGCCGCCCGGCCATCTGATAGGCGCGGGCAAGCTGGAAATGGAGTGTCCCTTCTTCGTCGGTCGGTAGCACCATCTCGAGATGCGGGATCGCTTCGGCTCCCTCGTTCAACATCAGCAGAGCTCGTCCCAGTGAGGCCCGCGCCGCCATCAGCTTCGGATCCAGGTCCACTGACTTCCGCAGATAGGGCGCGGCGCGCTCGGCATTCTGCAGCCCCAGCCATGTGTCGCCCAACATGAAGTTCAGTTCCGCCGAATCCGGACTCTGCTTCAACAGACGCTGGAAGATCGGCAGCGCGCTTTCGTCATCCCGGCTCTGATGGAGCGAAACGGCCAGCTCCAGCTCGAGCGCGGGATCTCCTGGCGCGAGCTTCAGGGCCTCTCGCCACGCTTTGACAGCCTCCACGTGACGGCCCTGGTTCCGGTGGAACCGCGCTTCGAACTCATACCGCTCGATGGAAGGCTGAAGATCCATGAGCCGCTCGAAAGCCCGCCGCGCCAACTCGCTGTGAGCTTGTGAGGCCCAGAAGAGCGAATCCGCCGATTCGCCTCGGGCGGCTTCCGACACCAGCGCCAGCAGCTTGCCCTCCAGGAAACGGCAGTGGAGCGGCTTCGCCTCGCAATTCACCTCCGGAAGGTCGCGCTCTCGGATCTCCTCCTCTGCCGCCCAATCCGGATGTCCCGTTTGCCGGTAAATCTCGGCCAGGGCCGAGTGCGCGCCCGGAAAGTCAGGCCGGAGCTTGAGTACCTCCTGGTAGAGGAAAAATGCGCTCCCGTACTGTTTCTGAGTCACCCGCACGGCTCCGAGTAGCGCCATCATCTCGGCTGATTCGGGGTACTTCTCCCGCAGCGCCTTGAGCGCCTGCTGCGAAAGAGTTTCATGGGCCAGCCCAAGGGAATACCACGCCCGGGGATTCCGGTCATCCAACTCGGCCCAGCGCCGGTACTGTTCGGCTGCTTCTTCGATCCGGCCGGCCGCTGTAAGCGCTTCCCCGAGCAGGGCGCGCGCATCTTTCATCGCCGGCTGCGCACCGACGAGCTCCCGCAGCGGGGCGATCGCCTTCTCGGCCTCGCCGACCTCCAGCCGCGCGGCTCCCAAAAATAGCAGCGCCGGCACAATCCCCGGCCGCTGCTCGAGCGCCTGCTCGAACTCGGGAATCGCCAGATCGTCCTGTCCGGACAGGTGATAGGCCATGCCGAGATTCAGCCGCAGCCCGGCATCGCTCGGGATCGCCGCGACCAGCTCCCTGTAGATGATCGCTGCGTCCTCGAATTGCCCGGCCTCCATCAAGGTCTTCCCCTGCCTGGCTTTCATCGCCAGTTCTTGCGGCTGGGCCAATAGGACAATCGCAACCACCGGAAACAGGATGAGAATTCGCTTCATTCCTTCTTTTAATTAGAATGCAACGTCGTGATGCGACTTTGCACAGCCTCGGACGGCCCTTTTTCCCACATTTGGCCGACATTCGACTGTCATCGGCCGGTATCTGTACTGTCATCTGTTGTTTGTGCGGGTTCTTTTTTGTTCCGTTTTGCTCCTCGGCTATGCTATCATCCCCTCATCTAGTGAGGTAGTATAGGGTGCTGCTGGATGGGTCCGTCTCCCAGCCGGCCAAATTTCGGGGTGATCTGGATCGATGCCAAATCGGTCGCGCTCGCTCCCGATGCGTCCGGGATGACGGTTCCTTTCACTCCCCATAAACAGAGAATCGCTTTTTTTTGCAACGGAGGATCGAATGCCAGTAAAGAATATCGCTTGGGTAAGCGCCTTGCTTGTCCTAGCGCTCGTTGTGGGTGCGGCGCCATCGGCGCACGCCCAAGTCCTGTACGGCTCCATCGTCGGAACCGTTACCGATGAGAGTGGAGGTGTTATTCCCGGCGCTACCGTCACCATTCTCAACACGCAGACGGGCCTGAGCCAGGAAACAACCACGAATGCCGGCGGAATCTATCGGTTTTCGAACGTTCTCGGTGGCACCTACAACCTGGACGTCACGGCGGAAGGTTTCCGGCCGTATTCGACGGAAGGGGTCGTCGTCACCGTCAACAGCGTCACCCGCGTCGATGTCCAGACGCAACTCGGTCAACTCACCGAGCAGATCACCGTCGAGGCAACGGGGGCCTATCTGAAGACGGAGAAGGCGGACACCTCCGCCGAGATCAGCAGCACCGCGGTGACCCAGATCCCATTGCCCGCTTTCCGCAACTATCAAAGCCTGATCAACCTCGTGCCCGGAGCGACGCCCGCTCGTTTCCAGAACTCGATTCTCGACACGCCGGCCCGTTCGCTCAGCACCAACGTCAACGGCACCAACCGCAACAACAACGTTACCCGTATTGACGGCGCCGCCAGCATCAACGTTTGGCTGCCGCACCACGCCGGCTACGTGGCTCCGGCCGAAACGGTCGAGACAGTCAACATCACCACCGGCTCCGGCGATGCCGAGCAGGGCCTCACCGGTGGCGCTTCCACCACTGTCGTCACCAAGTCCGGCACCAACGAAATTCATGGTTCAGCCTTCTGGTTCCACGACAACCAGAGGCTTCGCGCGCGGAACTTCTTCGCCTCCAGCAAGCCGGTTAGCAACCACAACAACTTCGGCGGCACCATTGGCGGTCCCATCAAGAAGAACAAGGCCTTCTTCTTCTTCAGCTACGACAAGACCACCCGCCGCGCCGCCGGCGTCCGCACCGGTGACGAAGTCCCGACTGCGGATCAGCGCGAAGGTAACTTCAGCGCCTTTCCGAATATCATCTACAACCCGTTTACCGGAAATCCTGACGGGACCGATCGCCAGCCGTTCCCCGGCAACGTCATCCCGCAGGACATGCTCGACCCCATCGCGCTTAATGTGCAAAGCTTCTATCCGCTACCCAACGCGCCTGGCACGGCCAACAACTTCCATTCGTCCGACTCGCCGCCGTTCGCCCGGCAGTATATCGACGTGAAGATTAACTACAACATCAGCTCCTCGACCCAGCTCTGGGGCAAGTACGGCCGCATGGACGCACCGGTTTCCGGTAGGGCGATCTTCGGACTCGCCGGCGGCCCCGCACCCGGCGGCAGCCCGGGCAATGCCGACACCAGGGTGAACCTGGCCACCATCGGCGGCACCCACACCTTCGGCCCGACCTTCCTCTATGACGGAGTCATCGGCTTCTGGCGTCAGGACCAGGAAGTTCTTCCTCAGGACTTCGGCATGGACTTCGATCTCGGCATCCCCGGCATCGGCGGACCTGATCCGCGCCAGAAGGGCTTCCCCAACATCAACCCCGGCTACACGGGCTTCGGCTCGCCCGGCTGGCAGCCCCTGGAGCGCGTCGAAGAGAACTGGACCACCAGCCAGAACTTCACCCTCATCAAGGGCGCCCACCAGATGCGCTTCGGCTTTGACGGTATCCTGCTGAAACTCACCCACTGGCAGCCCGAACTCGGTGGCGGTCCTCGCGGCGTCATCAATTTCAACGGCGACGTCACCGCACTCAACGGTGGTGCGGCGCCGAACCAGTTCAATACCTACGCGGCCTTCCTGCTCGGCGAGGCCAGCAGCATGCGCAAGGCGCTGCAGCACATTCTGGCCACCGGCCGCGAGTGGCAGTTTGCCGGCTACTTCACTGACCGGTGGGCGGCTACCCAGAAGCTGACCTTGAACTTCGGTCTGCGCTACGAATACTATCCGCTCATGACTCGTGCGGGCGGAAAGGGCATCGAGCGCTTTGACCCATCCACCAATCTGATGTTCCTCGGCGGCCGCGGCAACGTGCCGCAGGACGCCGGTTTCGAGGTCAGCAGTGCGCTGTTCTCACCTCGCTTCGGTCTCGCCTACCGTCTGGATGACAAAACCGTCATCCGCACTGGTTATGGGCTGAACTTTGACCCGCTTCCGTGGTCCCGGCCGCTGCGCGGCCAGTATCCCCTCACGGTCACCTTCAACTTCGAACGGCCTGGCTCCTTCCAGTTGTTCCGGACATTGTCGGATGGCATTCCCCCGGTGGTTGGGCCCGACCTCTCACCAGGTGTCCTCGAGGTGCCACTTACGGCGTCGTTGCGGAGCCCTAATGAAGGCAAAATTGACCGTGGCTACATCCAGTCCTGGAACTTCACGGTTGAGCGCCGGCTGCCGGCTGACTTGATCGCTTCGGTTGGCTACGTCGGCACCGCTTCCATCGGTATGTTCGCCGATCGGGATGTCAACGCCACCCTCAGTGGCGGCAACGCCGGCCGCCCGCTCGTACCCATCACGGGACGCGCGATTACGACCAACATGTGGGACAGCTACCTCAACGCGAACTACCATTCGCTCCAGGTCGCTTTGAATCGCAGCTTCTCCGGCGGCCTCATGCTCAAGGGCGCCTACACCTGGTCAAAGGCCATCAATATGACCGACGACGATGGATGGGCCGGCGTCTCCTGGAACTCGGACGACGTCTTCAACCGCAACCGGGCCCGCGCCGGCTATGACCGGACCCATATGTTCCAGATGGGCTTCGTCTATGACCTTCCCATGGGACAGGGCACGAACGTCGCAACAACCGGTCCCGCTTCCCAGATTCTGGGCGGGTGGCAGATCAGCGGCGTCTTCGCGGCATTCACCGGCACTCCGTTCACCGTCGGCGCCAGTGGCGCTTCACTGAACGCGGCCGGTAACAGCCAGACGGCCGATCAGGTCAAGTCCGACGTCACCAACCAGGACCGCGGCCTTTTCCTCGGCCGGGATCC
>CAYLSS010000022.1:0-7663 GCA_964385765.1 uncultured Solibacteraceae bacterium | reverse complement strand
CGGCGACGTTGGTTCTGATGGCTTCTGGTTCGACCCGACCGCCTTCGCGCCGGTCGACGAGCCCCGTTTCGGCTCCAGCGGCCGGAATATCCTGGACCGTCCCGGTGTCGTGAACCTGGACTTCAGCATCTTCAAGGACATCCCGCTCGGCGAAGTTCTCAACGCTCAGTTCCGCGCCGAGTTCTTCAATCTCACCAATACGCCGCAGTTCGGGACACCGACCACGAGCGTCACTTCGACCAACTTCATGCGGGTCACCAGCGCATCCGGTGAACGCCAGATCCGGTTCGGTCTGCGTTTCCACTGGTAGCGCGCATTCAAGCTAGCGAAACAAAAGGCGGCTTCTCCCTCAACAGGAGAAGCCGCCCTTTTTCGTTCGCAGTTACCTGAAGAAAAGCTGCCTATTCCGCCGGCTTCCGCGCCCGGACAAAAGCGCTGATGAACTTCCCGTCCACCTGCTCGGCGATCGCGCTGAGGTCGGTGTTCTTCTCCTTCAAAAACTCCCTGGCGTCTTCGACCCGGTAGACCCGGGTCGGCTCGACATCTATATCGGTGAATCCCGCCGTCGCGAGCTTCTCCCGATATTCCCGCTCTTCCAGCGCCCCGGCAATGCAGCCCGCCCATAACTCGACGTCGCGGCGGATGTCCCCCGGTACTTCGCCGCGCACCACCACGTCGGAGACCGCGAACCGGCCGCCCGGCTTCAGCACCCGGAACGCTTCGGCAAGCACCCGGTCCTTGTCCGCCGAGAGATTGATCACGCAGTTGGAAATGATCACGTCGACCGTGCCGTCGGGCAACGGTACGTCCTCGATCTCACCTTTGAGGAACTCGACATTTGTAACGCCCGCCTTCGCCTGATTCTGACGCGCCAGGTTCAGCATCTCGTCCGTCATGTCCAGGCCGTAGGCTTTCCCCGCCGGCCCAACCCGCTTGGCCGACAGCAAGACATCGATGCCGCCGCCGGAGCCCAGGTCCAGCACCACCTCTCCCGCCTTGAGTTCGGCCAACGCCGTCGGATTGCCGCAGCCCAGAGAAGCCATCAGCGCCTCGCCGGGTACCTCCGACACCTGGCTGAGTTCATAGAGATTGGACGTGATCGGATCCTCGCCGGTCCCGCAAGCCAACGGACCGCAGCACGATTCTCCCTGCACGACATTGAGCGCTGCCGCGGCGTATCGCTCTCGAACCGACTCTCTGACATTTTGATCTGCCATACTGCTACGCTCCTTTGATCCTTTCCCGATAAAACTTTGTGAACTGGTCGCGGATCTCATCGCGCACCCGACGAAACACGCCCAGCACCTTGTCCCGCGGCCCCTCCGCCTTGGCCGGATCCTCGAATCCGATGTGAATTCGGTTCTTTACCTCGCCCGTGAATGCCGGACAAGTTTCTCGTGCATCGTCGCAGACCGTAACTACCCAATCGAACGATTGGCCGAGAAACTCGTCCACGCTCTTCGGTTGTCCCGATCGTATGTCGATCCCGATCTCATCCATCACGGCGACTGCATCGGGATGTGTCTGGGGGGCGGGCTCGGTCCCAGCCGAATGAACTTCGATGTCCGCATCCAGAGACTTCAATAGCCCCTCCGCCATCTGGCTGCGGCAGGAATTGCCGGTGCATAGCACCAGCACTCGCGCTAGCGGCATATTCGCATAACCTCCTCGGCTTGAATTACCTGATTTCGTGAACAGCATTCCGCAAACAGGAATGAGAGCAGATACTGGAGCCCCGCCGTGTCGGCGGTGTACCACAGGAACTGCCTCTCTCGCCTGACGCGCACCAGGTCGCGCGACTTCAGCTTCTCGAGATGGTGCGACAGCGTGGAATTCGGAATCTTCAGCTCGGACTGAATGTCTCCGACAACCATCCCTGTCGGGTGCGCCGACAATAACAGCCGGACAATCCGCACGCGCGCATCGTTGCCGAGCGCCCCGAACATCTCCGCCACCTTGGCGACCTCCGCCTGCGTCACACGTTTGGTTCTGCCGGATGCTGCTGCCATATCTGTATTTTTACAATAGCAGAAATATGGAAACACTGAAGGACCGCCTTGTTGACACCGCGCGTCGAAGCGAAGGATACTCACAACAAGTCTGAAATACTGGAGGCCAACCGAAAATGAATCCTACTTCGCGGCGAGTTTTTCTTGGCGGAGTCGCCGGAGCGGCCCCCGTCATGGGTGCGGCGGCCAAGCGAGTCATCGGCGCCAATGACCGGATCAGCATCGGCCACATCGGTGTCGGCGGCAACGGCACCGGCATGCTCCGCAGGATCGTCGCCCGCCGCGAAGAGCGCGGCGACGTCAGATCCGTCGCCCTGTGCGACGTCTATTCACGTTACCGCGAGCGAGCAAGCCGCGTCGCGGCCCTGCCGCAACAGGATCTTTATATCAACTACCACGGACTGCTCGCCCGCGATGACATCGACGCGGTCATGATCTCGACCCCTGATCACTGGCACGCGCAAATGGCCATCGATGCCATGAACGCCGGTAAGGATGTTTATCTGCAGAAGCCGATGACACTCACCGTCGAGGAAGCGCGCGAGGTCGCCGCCACGGCCAAGAAGCTCGGCCGCGTCCTGCAGGTGGGCAGCCAGCACCTCTCCGACCTGCGCTACCATGTCGCCCGCGAACTGGTCGAGGCCGGCGAAATCGGCAAGCTGCTGTGGGGACAAACCACCTATTCCCGCAACTCGCGGGTCGGCGAGTGGAACTACTATGTCGACGAGGAAGCCAGCCCACAGACGATTGATTGGGATCGCTGGCTCGGCCCCGCCCCCCAGCGCCCCTTCAGCGCCGAACGCTTCTTCCGCTGGCGCAAGTACTGGGATTACTCCGGCGGGATCGCGACCGATCTCTTCTATCACCGCCTCGGCCCGCTGCTCTACATCATGGGTTCACAGTTCCCCACCCGCGTCACCGGCTCCGGCGGCATCTATGTTCAGAAGGATCGCGAAGTCCCCGACACTTACTCGACCACGGTCGAATACAAGGACTTCTTTATCACCCTCTCGGCTTCCATGGCCAACTCCGCCGCCGTTCGCTACGTCCCCCAGGCGGTGTATGGCCACAAAGGCGCCATCGTCTTCGACGGTCCCAAGGTAAAGCTGGTCCGCGAGGCGATCTTCGACCCGAACTCCGTCGATGGCAAGGGGACCGTGGAGGAGATCCCGGTCGGCCGGCGCGACATGAACAGCGACCATATCTCGGACTGGCTCTCCTGCATCCGCTCTCGCTCCACGCCCCGCCTCGGACCCGACTTCGGCTTCGAGATCATGACTGCCATCAAGCTCGGCGTGGATGCCTATCGCCAAAGTGAGATCAAGCTCTGGGATCCGGACAAAGTGCAGCCCGCCACGAAACCCGACCCGCGTCCGGCGTACGAAGGCAGCGGTGAGAACCCGCCGGAGTCGCGCTACAAGAAGCGCGTTTAACCCGCGAATACGCCAGCCGTGCACTGCGGCATGGGCGACACGAAGACGAACCGCGAAGCGAACGCTGCGGCTGCCGGGTCGCGGTCCGCTAATCCCCTTCCTTCACCCACGCCACGTTGAAATGCGCATGCTTGATCGCCTTACGGTCGGCATCCGCCGGTAAGTGATTCAGAAAGTAGCTGTAAGTCGCGTGCAGCGTACCGTCGCGCGCCTGAATAATTGACGGGTAGTGGAACGCGCCGGCGCCTTCGCTCCGGTCGTCCAGTTCCAGGTGGCGTGTCCACTCCCAGGTCCGGCCTTCGTCGCCGGAAAGCGACACCGCCAGCGAATGCCGCCCGCGCTCGGTGTCGTTGTAGATCATGAGCCACTCGCCGCCCCGGAGGTTGATCACTTCCGTCCCGGCGCCCGGATTCGGCAGTTCGCTGTCGACTACCTCGGACCAGCTCTCGCCGTTATCCTCGGAGACACTTATGTGCATGCGCTTCGGCGGCGGACCGTTGTCCCGCATATAGGCGACCAGCTTGCCGTCGCCGGTGCGGGCAATGGTCGGCTGGATGGAGCCCCACCCCACCAGCGGCTCGCTCGCCGTCCACGTCCGGCCGCCGTCGTCGGTGATCGCGATCAGGGAGAACGAAAAGCCGTCGGAGTAAAGCGGAACCAGGATCCGGCCGGACGGTAGCTGCACGGGATGGGCGCGCGGCATCCAACCCATGCGCCGGAAATATTTGTCGGCCGCATGCTCGAGAGCGGCTTTGAGGTAGGTCTCGGCGCGGGACCCGGGTTCGGCCTCCGCGAGAAGTGGCTCGACCGTCCGCCGGACCTTCTCCTCGAAGCCGGGCGTCTGAAAGAGCAGGTTCTCCGAGACGTCCCATCGCGGCGGGCCATCGAGCGCTGCCAGTCCGGTTGCAACACGTACATTCAAAAGCGCGGTCTCCCAGCGATTCGCAATGATCGTTGGCCAGATCAGCCACAGGCGCTCGGAACGGTCGAGGAAGACGGCTGGGTTGCAGTCCGGGAAGTCCGGGACATCGGCGATAGTGAAGCGGGGATTCCACTTCTTGGCGCCGCGAGGCAGCCGGGCGGCCTCGATCATCACATCGTCCGCGCGCCGTTCTCCCGAACCGTGGTACCAGACCGCGAAGATGTCGCCGTTCGGCAGCTCCACCAGCGACGAGGCGTGGTTGTGCCAGTGTTCGAGCGGGAAGATGAGCTCCGCCGAAAAAAAAGGCTCTTCCCCGCGTGCCGCTGCGCCCGGAAGCAACAGGAGCGGCAACAGAATGAGTGAGCGAATCATTGCGGCCTCCCTCCTTGAGGAAGTATATTCCGGCGCGCGCGCAGCCTGCACGGGAGGCCTCCCGAACAGCACCCCCGCTCGCCTTGGTATCGCTCCTCCATCGTTGCTACCCTATTGTCACCGGCCATGGCTCTTCGCATCTCTCATGTTGGTCTCCGGGGTATTGTCGGCGACGGCTTGACGGCCGCGCACATCCTCGACTTCGCCTCCGCGTTCGGCACTTTTCTTGAACCAGGATGTCCGGTCGTCATCGGCCGCGATCCCAGGGCCAGCGGCCGCATGCTGCGCGAAGGTACTGTCGCCGCGCTGCTGGCCACGGGCCACGACGTCATCGATCTGGACATCGTTTCGACCCCGGTTATCCAGCACGCCATCCGCGATGGCGACGCCGGCGGCGGGATCTCCATCGGCGCCAGCCACAACGCCGCCGACTGGAATGCGCTGAAGTTCTTCGGGCCCGACGGCATCTATCTCTCAACAGCCGAAGCGAGCGAACTGCTCGATATCTACCACCTCCACCGTTTCTCCTTCGTCCCGTGGGACAAAATCGGTAAGCTCCGCGAAGAGCCCGACCCGCTCGAACCCTATATAGATGAGCTGGCCGCCAGCTATGACATGGCTGCCCTCAAGCGCTTCCGGATCGCCGTGGACTGCTGCAACGGTACCTCTTCACTCATCCTGCGGCGGCTCGTCGAACGCCACGGGCTCGACTTCGTGCTGATCAACGCGACACTCGACGGCATCCGTTTCGCCCACGATCCGGCCACCAACAAGCGGACTGTCGCGCTCCAGCTCGCGCCCCTGATTCAGCCCCTCAACGCCGATGCCGGCTTCCTGTTCGACGTCGACTCGGACCGCCTGGCCATCGCCACTGACCGCGGCGAGGCCATCAGCGAGGAAATGATCCAGCCGATGCTGGCCGACTACCTGCTGCCCAAGAGCGAAGGCAAGCTGGTCATCACCAACCTTTCCAGCACGGCCCTCGTCCACGAGGTCGCCGCGTGGCACGGCGGCACGGTGCTGCGCGCGCCCGTTGGCCGCCAGGCGGCCATCGATGCCCTTACCAGTTACCGTCCCGAACAGGTCGCGCTCGCCGGCGAAGGTACCGGCGCCGTCATGATGCCGCAGTTCCGGTTCATCTACGACGGCATCGCCGCCATGCTGGCCATCCTCAGCATGATGGCTGAACGCGGCCAGCGGCTCTCGGAGATCATCGACGGCTACCCGCGATACTCCATGCGAAAAGCGCAGTTGCCGCTGGTCTCCGCGCGTGTCCCGCAACTGCTGACCGAACTGCGCGACCGCTACGCCGGCGGGCGAATCACCGCCACCGACGGGCTCCGGGTCGATTGGGACGACCAGTGGTTCCACGTCCGCGTCAGCCAGACCGAGCCGGTGGTCCGCGTCATCGCCGAGCGCCGTGGTTCGCCCCCCGACGAACTCTTCGACGACCTGCTCGAACGTGTCAGGAGGCTCTCATGAAGACCAGGGAACACAAGCTCAAGATCGGCGTCTCCGGCATTCGCGGCGTCATCGGCGACTTCCTCACTCCCGCCATGGCCTGCGACTTCGCCCAGGCCTTTGGCGCCTACGTGGGACGTGGTCGCGTCATCGTGGGCCGCGACACGCGCGCCAGCGGTGAGATGCTGACCCATGCCGTGAGTTGCGGGCTCCTGGCCTCCGGCTGCGACGTGGTCGAAATTGGCGTTCAGCCCACCCCGACCATCCAGATCTACGTTTCCGAAACCGGCGCCCGTGGCGGTCTTGCCATCACCGCTTCTCACAACCCCGCCGAGTACAACGCGCTGAAGATGTTCAACTCTGACGGCCTGTTCTTCAACAGCTATGAACGCAGTGAACTCGTCGACCTCTACCACCAGAGCAACTTCCGGCACGCGACCAACATCCAGATCGGCGGCCTCACCCGTGACCCCCTGCGACCGCGCCGCCTGCACATTGACCGTGTCCTCGCCCACATCGACAGCAACCGCATCCGTCAACGTCGCTTTCGTATCGCCGTGGACGCCGTGAACGGCGCCGGCAGCGAAATGACCTGCGACTTCCTCGCCAACGCCCTGGGCTGCGAGCTCGTACCGCTCGCCGTCGACCCCACCCAGCCGTTTCCCCGCGGTCCGGAACCAACGCCGGAAAACCTCACCGCGCTCTCCGCCGCCGTCCGCGACGGCCGGTGCCACGCCGGCTTCGCCCAGGACCCGGACGCCGACCGCCTTGGCGTCGTGGACGAAACCGGCCGGGTGCTCGATAGCGACGACGTCCTCGCACTGGTGGCCGATGTCGCCCTCGACCGCGTCCCCGGCGACCTCGTGGTCAATCTGACCACCTCGTCCGTCATCGACGATGTCGCCGCCCGGCATGGGCGCCGCGTCCATCGGACTCCGGTCGGCGAGGCCAACGTGGTCGAGGCGATGCTCGCCGCCGGCGCGGCCATCGGCGGCGAGGGATCGAACGGCGGCGTCATCTTTCCGGCCGTCCATGCCTGCCGTGACAGCTACACCGGCATGGCCTTCTTCCTCGACCGGATGGCGGCCGGCGAGACCATCTCACAGATGTCCGCCAGCCTGCCCCGCTACCACCGGCGGTCCGGCAAAACGGCTTACGAGCATGGCCGCCTCGGACCGCTGATGCAGGCCCTGGAAGAGCGCTTCCCCGACGCTCGCACTGATCGGACCGATGGCCTGAAGCTCCTGATGGATGAGCGCTGGATTCATGTCCGTGCGTCGAACACGGAGCCAATCATGCGGATTGCCGTCGAGGCCCGCAGCGAAGAGACGGCGGACGCCCTCTACACCATGGCGGTCGAGTGCCTGCGGTAGCCATTCCACCGGCCCAACGCCGGCGATCATGCGGACCCGTCAGCTCACCTCGACCAGGATCTTCGTGTAAGCGGCCGGATCGGCGCTCCACTG
>CAYLSS010000021.1:0-13364 GCA_964385765.1 uncultured Solibacteraceae bacterium | reverse complement strand
TGCTTGGGAGGTCTCAACAATAGGATTCAGACGGTCATCGAAAAGGCGGTAGCCAGCCGCATTCAGGAATTGCACCACTTCCCGGTGACGATGCGTAACTTCGACCAGGACCGTCGGTCTGACGCGGGCGAGCGTCTGTTGCATGCCGTTCAGAACGTCCAGCTCTCCGCCTTCCACATCAATCTTCAGAAAAGAGGGACGGATTCGCTCGGAAGCGACGAAGCTATCGACGGTGATGCTGTCTACCTCCACCATCTCGACGTTCGGCCGTGTGTGGTGACTCTGGGCCACCGACGCCAGGTTCCGGTAGCCAGGAACGGTGGAGTTGTTCTGACCCGTGATATCTTCCACCCACATCGACACGTGGCCATCGGCGTGGCTCACGGCCATTTCCACCAGGACGACGTTCTGATGCCGGCACGTGCTGACGTTCTGGCGAATGTAGGGAAGGTTGTTCTGCCCAGGTTCGAACGTATAGACCCGGCCCTCGGACCCGACCAGGTTGGCGAAGTAGAGCGCCAGGTAACCGATGTGTCCTCCGATGTCGAGAACGGCATCGCCGGGGCGGAGAAGCCGGGCTGCCGATTCGAGAGAGCGCCGTTCCCGGCGCTTGCCGTGGAACCAGTATCCTTTGTGCCGGAACGAGTGCAGGGTGACCGGATCGCCGGTCCAGTGGTGGCGTATCTGGACGTCGCCGAGGTTCACCTTCCGGAAGAAGGGCATCGCGATGGCCCGGACAGGTTTCCAGTAAGCGATCTGCCGAAGTGTCTTTGTGCTCATGTCAGTTCTCCTTGTTCGGATCCGCGGCCGGCTGAAGAATGGGACAAAGGGAGCCGAGGCCGGTGATCTCTATTTCGGGCTGGCAGCCGGTCGCCGACGGCTCGTCGACGTGAAGTCCGCCGGGTCGGCGTACGCGAACCGAGCGCCAGCCGAGTTGCTGCGGAGCCTGGAAGTCCTTCGCGGGATTGTCGCCAAGGTAGACGAAGTCGGTTCCCGCGCGCCCGACGCACTGCTCCACATACCGGAAGGCGGTCGGGCTCGGCTTGTGGCAGTCGTTTCCCCACCTGTCCGTGATCACCAACGGGTCGAAGCACTCCATGATTCCAAGTGCCGCCAGTTTCAGCTCCTGAGAGGTGGAGTTACCGTCGGTGATCATCGCTAGGCGAACCCGCCCCAGGAGTTGCTCGAGACAACTGAGAGAATCTGGCGGTAAGGAGATGGACGGCCGATGGGTCCGATAGACCCTGACCAGTTCCACAATCAGATTCGGCGTGGCATCGAGACCGAGATCCCGGCAGGCGCAGTTGAAGATGTCGCCTCGGCGGCCTTGCTCGAACCATGCCCAGGCGCGTTCCGCGAAACCGCGGGTGGAGAATCGCTCGTCAACGAAACGCCCGACGGCGGTGAATCCGCTTGACACGTAGTCTCGTTCGAGATACAGAGTGTCGTCCAGGTCAAACACGACACAGAGCGGCATCGCTTTTCTCCTGCCGGATCATCTCGCCGTGCAGATAGACGGCGTCATCGTAGCGAAGCATGGCGAGGTCATCCTGCCAATCGTCGAAGCGGTAGGGAACCGGACGGCCGAGCGTCTCTTCGAGAAGCCAACGGCTCATGCATGCTCCGGCGTGATGGGCAAGGGGATACCCGCCGCCGAAGCGTGCATTGATCTCGATGATGCGGATGTCACCGTCAGGGGCGAGAAAGCACTGGATGTTCAGGGGCCCCCACGCGCCGGGCAGCGCCTGGGCAACGGCGATGCTGAGGTCGATCATTCCACTGTGCCGGAAGGTGACCCCTTTGGAGACCTCCCCGGAGCGCACTTCAAGGCGCTCGTGCGGTACGGCGCAGACACACCGCCCCGCCCGGTTCACGTAGACATTCACCGTGTATTCGGTCCCCACCGCTATCTCCTGGACGATCAGGCCGTCCCGAAGCCGGCTGAGAAGTTCGAGCTCAGCGGGTGTCGATACTCGGCGGACCCCTGAGGACGCGCTCCCGCCCCGTGGTTTGGCGATCACAGGGAATTGCCAGACTGAGGGCTGGTTGAGCACCTCAATCGAAGAGGCCTGCCGCACGGTGGGGAATCCGCGGCGCACCAGCCATTCGTGCGTTCGCACCTTGTCACAGCAGATCGCTATGGTCTCGGGAGAGGATATTCCGATGGTGACGCCGGCCTGCAAGAAGCGGGCGCGCTGGCTGGAGTAGGTTGGCAACTCCGTGTCTATGGTCGGAACAACGAGCGCCACGCCGTGGGCGGCTGCGAGTTCAAGCACGCGATCGGGGAACTCTGGCGACAGGCAGCGCGGGACGCACCACGCCCGGTCGGCGAGGTGAAATGCAGGGGAGCTTGGGACAGCGTCGATTGCATACACCATCCCCCGCAGATCCAGATCTCTCATGGAGCCGCGGAAGCAGTTTACTAAGCCGATGCGGCGTCCTGCGGAGGAGATGAGAACGTTGCCGCTCATCGGTTGTCTAGTCATGTTCATTTCTCCATTGACATATCCGCATTATTGTTGCTCGCGGTCCGGCTGGCCGGCGGTTGCCCGGAACTCGGGCATCGTTGCGTGTCCGGTCTGACTGATTCCGTCGTGACATACTACCTTCCAGAAGGTCAGCGCGAGGATCTTAATATCCAGCCATACCGACCGGTTGTCGACATACCAGACGTCGAGATCGAACTTTTCCTCCCAGGTCAGGCGGTTCCGTCCGTGGATCTGAGCCCACCCGGTAATTCCGGGCTTCACTTCGTGGCGGCGGCGCTGATGGTCGTTGTAGCGGTGTAGGTACTGGGGCAACAACGGGCGCGGCCCGACAAGGCTCATATCACCTTTCACAAGGTTCCAGAGTTGTGGCAGCTCGTCGAGGCTCGTGGCGCGGAGGAAACGGCCGAGCGGCGTCAACCGCCGCTCGTCCGGGAGAAGATCGCCCCGGGAGTCGCGGGCGTTGGTCATGGTACGGAGCTTCAGGATCTGGAACCGGTGTCCGGCGCGCCCCACGCGGGTCTGGCGAAAGAAGACCGGATGGCCCATCGTCAGGCGCACGGCCACGACGAGCACCAGCAGAACCGGGCCAGCCAGAACCAGCCCCACCAACGCTCCACCAAGATCCAATCCACGCTTCATTCGATAGGTCCTCCTTGCAGACGGCGTTATCGGGTCTCAGCCGCTTGCCGCACCGGACGAGCGGTATTCCTGGCGCCCCGATGCTCTCGATGGCACTGGAGGAGAAGTCTTTCGAGCTGCGCGGCGGCCTGATCTCTTGAAAAGCAGCGCTCGGCCAGCTTCCGGGCATTCGCCCCCATCGTCCGAATCATTCCGGGACTTCGTGCGAGGTGGATCAGTTTCCCGGCGAAGTCCGCGGCATCACCGGGGTCCACGTGCACGCCGGCGCAGTGATCCTCGGCGAGCGACTGCATCCAGCCAGGCATATTGACAACGATAGGTTTGCCGGCCGAGAGTGCGTCGAACATCTTGTTGGGCGAACACGTGGCGAGCACAGGGATGTGCTTGAATACAACGAGACAGACGTCGGCGGCCGCGACCACCGACGGCATCTCTGCCTTTGCGCACGGCCCGGACCAAACCACGTTGTCCAGTCCGTGGGCCTCTGCCTCCTGTTCGAGGCGCGCCCGCTCGGAGCCGTCGCCGTGGAGGACCAAGACGATGTGGTCCTGGCGCCTCTGCTTCAGTACCCTGGCCGCCCCAAGCAGGTAGTCGAGCCCGTTCGCCCTGCCCATCGCACCGGCGTAGAGACAGACGAATTTGTCCTGAAGGCCGAGCGAGGCTCGCGGTTGCCGTCCATCCACATCCGGCCGGAACAGGTCCAGGTCGCTCGAGTTAGGGATCACGGAGACCTTGCCGGGATCGATGCCACGACCCACGATGCCGTCCTTCATGCCGGGTGAAAGCGCCACGACATGGGCAGCCCTTCGGTAGGCTTCGTCTTCCAGCCATCGGGCGCTCTGCACCGCGATCGGAAACCGCAGCGCACCCATCTGAATCGGCGCCTCCGGCCATAGATCGCGGACCTCGAAGACCATCGGTATGCAGCGTCGTTTTGCTCCCCAAATCGCCGGTATGGCGATCGTCAGTGGCGTGCTCGTGGCGTAGATCAGGTCAGCCTCGATGCCGGCCGCGCGGCGGCTCGCGCGATAGGCGAACTGGAAGAACGTCCGGATCCGGGCGGCGTAGGTAAGTTTGTTCGAATAAGGTATGGGAGTGGAGTGGACGCGGATACCATTCGTCTCTGAGACCTCCCACATGTCGTGCGCGCGGTCAGCAGCATCGGAGGCCGTTACCAGGTTGACTACGTGACCACTCCGGACGAGACGCTTTCCGAGCTCGAGGGACCGCGTCCCGCCGGCGCTATCCAGCCTGTTAAAATACTGATGCAAGTAAGTAATCTTCATCACGTGATCTTCCCGCTGTCGAGTTCGTTCGCCATCGACGGTCCTTCCGACGCCGTTACATAGCGGATATACAACTGCCTGGGGGCAGGTTGGACCTGACGCCGGGTAGTAACCGGCATGGTCGACGCCAGAATCAGAAATATGAAGACACCGCGGGAATCGAAGAGATCGCCACTCACTTGACTGGACAGGAAGGCCACGACGAAGGCGGACAAAGCCATCCAGTCGGCGCGGTGGCGCCAGCGATACATGTGCCGGACCAGGCCCGCGAAGGCCAGCAAGAGCAGGCCAACCGCGATCACACCACCCTCACAGAACAGTTCGAGGATGAGATTGTGCGGATACATTCCGCCGAAGACCCGCTCGGATCGGAACGCCTGAATGCCAGCACCGAAGATCGGGTGCTCGAGACCGTATTCCAATGCGCTCCGGAACAGCCCGTCGCGGCTGGAGAGGTACCGCTGCTCGATGGTCAGCTTGACGACCCGGTCGGCGAACACGGTCTTCGCAATCTCGCCAACGCGTGTGGTATACAGCACCGTTGTCAGGACGAGTGCGCCAATCAAGAAGAGCAAGGGCCTCTTGAGCCGTTTTGCGGCGGGCGTCAGGGAGAACACGATGGCTCCGCCGATCAGCGCCACCATCGCTCCCCGGCTTCCGCTCGCCAGAACGAGCAGCGGTGAGACGGCGGCGGCGAGCACTAGGCCGGTGACGATTAGCCGGGAGTGTCTGCGATTGCCGAGACACCAGTCCGACAGACACATCGTGGACACCCACAGGAGAGCGGCGTTGCGTCCGAAGGCGTTCGGTCCTCCCCCCATCGCCGCTGTTCGGGCCCCGACTGCATGGCTGGGCATCAGAAACGCCGACAGCATCAGGAGCGCCGCCGCGACGGCGAACGTCCACCAGAAACCGAGTTTCACCTTGACCGGGTCGAAATCCGAGAGCAACCTGCTGAGTGCGAACAGGACGATGATGTGGAGGCCGATCTCATAGGCTTTGGACAGACCTTCGGCTTTGTCGGGCGTCCATAGCAGCGTGACGATCAGGTATAGGAACAGGCAGATCAGAATCAGCGTCAGGCGCTTGAAGCCGCTCGGCTGGCTGGACAGGGAGGCGGCGCGTTCGGAACCTCGAATCGCGACCACCGCCAGCACCATCAGTAGTGCGATCAGAAGCCATTGCCGCGGCTGAACAAGGTAGGAGAGGATGCCCTCTCCACCGCTATCCGGTAGGACGCGGGATACGCTCCACCGGCCAGTCAACAGGTACAACGCCACGCAGGCGCCGCCGGCAAGCGACCATGGCGACGTCGAACGGGCTCCGCTGTCGCTCCTCCATCCTCGGCCCTGCCAGACGCCACCGGCCGGTTGCGCCATCCACTCGTTGGTCCCGGGAGTTGATTCGGCGTGCATGGATCTCGCCTTCCCTATCCCGTCCGTCCCTGCATCAATTGGCGAAGCCCCAGCCGCGCCGGAGGAGGCAGCAGGACGGAGGCTCGCGCCGCGGCTACCCGTGCCGCGTAGCGGACCGAGTCGAGCCGGCCCATTACCGGTCGGCCGCGGTCGAGCGGGAGGTTCATCTGCCCGGCACGGCGTAACGCCGAGCGGCTCCATCTCCCTCGAATCACGCAGTTCATTACCGGCAGGCATTCGCGCCGGACACAATAGAAACCGTCCTCGGAGCGCATCCGCGCCGACCCCTGGATCTCGAACTCCCAAGCCGACTCACCCGCGCGCAACGCGGCTTTCAAAGCCGCCTTCCGCCACAGGGAGCAGACGGTCGACACACGGTAGGGCGAGTGCGGTGAGATCCGGCCCACCAGCCCGTTGACCGGTTCGAGCCACGGCTCCTGGCGCCGCAGCTTGACGTAATCCGCGCCGGAGGCTGCGGCCCACTCGAGAACCCGGGCCAGGCGCTCCGCCGAAACTGGCTGCCGGATGATGAGGTCCTCGAGCATCATGAGCACGCGCGATGCGGGAACGCGTTGGAGGGCGTTGAGAACGTTGGTCGACCACGAGGCGTCCGCTCCGAGTCGAATGGTTGTGACCCGTGCGTCCTCGTACTGCCGATGGTTGGCGACCAGGTAGACCGGATAGCGGCACGACGGCCAGAAACGCCAGAAGGCGGTGAAGAACGCCGGCCAGAGGTCGGCATAGGCGTCGCAAGACACCACCACAACCGCGGGATCGTTCGCCCGCGCAGCGCTGCTGTTGACGATATCAGTGTTCATCTAGGAACCCTCCACAACCGCCGCGTCCGGCCGGATGTGCCGGTATAGGAGATAGATCCACACGACATAGAACATCCCGCTGATAGCCACGGCCGCCGCCACTCCACGGATTCCGTAGAGCGACGCTCCCAGTACGTTGAGAACAAGGGCCAGCATGGCGGCGCCGACCTTCGGCGCCACCAGCGCGTCGGTCCGTACCTGTGACTGAACGATCATCGAGATCAGTTGCCCCGCTCCGAACAGCCCTCCGCCGAGCACCACCACGGGCAGAGAGGATGACCCGGCCGTGTCGGTGAACCCGGTGAAGGTCTTGAAGATCCATTCGTGCAGGATGCCGACGAACAGACAGCATCCGGCCGTCAGAGCCAGGAATGCGAGGGTGACGGAAAAGCTCAGACGCTGCGCCTTGAGCACGTCGCATGTCGATTGCCCGTCATCAGCCACGCCAAAGACAATCGGAGTCATGAGTTGGGCGGCGGTTGCCGCGGCCAGCAACATCGGTGTGTATCCGAGTTGAAACAAGGCTTGGTAGACGCCTACCTCCGTTGGGCCTTCGAATGCCTGCAGCGCCCAGCGGTCGGACCCGGACTGGACCCAGGCAAAGACGCCCCACACGGCAAATGGGCGGCCGTAGGTTGTCATGCTGTGGCGCCAATCCGTATCCCCGTCCCCTCCCGCCACGGCGTACTTCTTCGCGGGGCTGTAGATCACCTTATAAAAGGCCACGCACTGCGAGAGGACGACCAGGAGGAGCCCGAGGGTGTAGCCCCATATCGCGCCGGTCCCCCCTGGGTCGAAAGCCACCACCATCGCCGCCGCTCCCAGAAACGGCACCCACTGCTTGCCAAGGGTGTGGAACGTGGCGATCTTTCGATGGCGGGCCGCCGTCTGCACGGCCTCGAACAGCATTGTGAAACCGATCAGCACGGCCGCGGCGCAGCCGCCGGCCACGGCATGCAGCGGGGCGATGCGCGGCGCCACCAGTGTCCCTAGGAGCAGGGCGGCCGCCAATCCGGCGAAGGCCAGCAGTCCGCCGCCAAACTGGCGCGCGAGCACACTCAGATACCGGTCGACCGCGTTTCTCCGCAGCGCGGCGGAGTACAACCGCCGGCCCGAGCCAATCGCCGGAGCGAGCACCGTGTGCCCGCCGAGAGTCGACACGGTCAAGGCGAGAGCAAACTGTCCATAGTCGCGAGTGGAAAGCAGGCTCGTCAGCAGCTTCACCCCCACGATGCCGCCCAGCGCCCCGGCCAGCCTGCCCACCAGCACCCAGCCGAATTCGGACACGTGGCGGCGATGGATGGCCTTGCTCCCAGCGGCAATCCGATCTCGCCACCGCTGCGCCGGCAGTCCGTGGGCGATAAGCGGTCTGTCTAACACGGTCCTGGGATTCATCTGCGCACGCCTCCCTGGCGCCATCGGTGGCACCATCAGACGCCGACATTCGCCCGCGCCGCCCTTGCCGGGCGCCGCAACAAGGTTTGACGGCCGACGTGCACCACGTCGTATCCGTCACGGCGCGCTTCGGGTACGATCAGCGTCTGTTTCCACGGGTCGACATGATCGGTATCGTCGATCAGAATCATCGACTGTCTGCTGAGTTTGTCCCTGACTAAGCCATAGGCGCGAAGATACGCTTCGGCCCGGCCGGTTCCTTTTATCTCACCGGGCGCATCGGGGACCCAGAAATCCAGGTAAAGAAGGTCAATGCTTCCGTCGTAGGCGTCAAGATAGTCGAACGCGTCAGCCACCACGACCTCCACGTTCGGGTATGAAGCGACAGCCCGGCGGACCTTCTCCATGAGCTTCTCGTCCAGATCGATCGCTATGATTCGCTTCGCCGAAGTCTGCCTCGCCCAGACAAGTATGCTGTTGCCTGCGGTGGCGCCGTGAAGGCCGGACCCAACTTCCACGATCGTGGAGCCGCCGGATTCCTCGAAGAGGCGAGCCGCGGTCTTCAGCGACTTCGTTGGTGGATACCGCACGGTCCAAAAGCCACCGGACTCGATCTTGATATGTCCCAGGCCGAAGGGAGCTGCAAACCGCGTCAGGGCGCCCTTGGTGACGCGCCGTGTCTTGGAGAGGATATGTTTCATGGTTACTTCGCTCCAGGGGAGATCTTCCCGGCGGCCCTGGTTCACGCCGCTTCCCGACATGAGGATTGGAGGCGGCTGAGGAACCTCGCGGCCCGCCAGATTCCGTTCGCCGCGTGGCTGTACGTACAAAAGACGGCGTCGGCGACCTGTACCGCCAATCCGCCGGACAGCGCGTCGTCGGCTTCGAGATAGCCGAAGCGGCGCAACCAATCGAAGAACACCCGTTCGATCCGTTGCACGAGCGAAACCGGAAGAACCTCGGAAAAGTATCCGCTTCCCCCATGCATGATGTGGTTCGGATGCAGTTGTGTCGCGGAAAGCGACGGGGCCACCTGCGGATCGTGAGTAAGGCCGTTGATCTCTCTCGACACCTCCCCGAGCACGTCGGGTTCAAGCGAAATACCGAGAGCCGACGAGATCTCTGCGAGCTCCCTCACCTCCGACCGCCGGAAGCGCTCGTAGACAGTCTCGTGCACCGTTGCGGGCAGTAAGCGGAGATGGTCCGCCACGGCCCGCTCGAGCGGCGCGATGACGGTGGACGGCGTGTGCCATCCTCTCAGAATCAGCGACGCGGCGATGTCTCGCAGGTCCCGGCGGGAGGTAAGAACCAACGCTCCTTCCTGGATGAGGGATGGGTGGAAATAGTGGGTCTTGATCACATGGTACGGCGAGGGGTTCTCGTGGTCGTAATTGCGGAACCACGCCCCGTAGAAGTCCCGCCCCGCCCGCCGGAGCAGGATCCGCACGGCGTTGTACTGCCACGTGCTCCCCGAACGAGGCATGCCCGCGCATAGGATTCTGACGCGTTGCTTCATCATATCTGTTACTCCTGGATAACTAGCGTGGGCGACAGTGAAATTGACAATTCGCCTAGGCTACCGAGCGCTTCTCGCGCTCGGGCTCCCGCTTCTTCGTACCATCCTTCTTCCCTTCGCTCGGGCTCTGGTAATACTTGTAGTACTTTCTCCCGTAGTAGTAGCGATTGCTCAGGTCCTTGTGGACCTGGTTCAGCACGATCCCAATCACGTTGGCACGCAGGCGCCTCAGCGTCCCCACGACGCTGCCCACAGATCCGCGGTCGGTCTCGCCCGCCTTGGTGACGATGACGACTCCATCCACCGCCGTGGCCATCTGCAGGGGCTCCGCGAATCCGAGCAGCGGTGGCGCATCTAGAATGACCAGGTCGTACTCTTCCGATGCCTCGCCCAGCAACTCGGCCAGTCCCCGGCCGATCAGGTCCCCGGCTCGTTGGGTCGGCGGCCCGGCTGGTAGCAGGTCCAACCCTGGCATCCCGGCTTCTCTCTGAACCGCGTCTCGCCAGGGAATCTCTTGTACAAGAACATTCGACAAACCAATTGCGCCGGACACGCCCAACATGCGATGGACGGAAGGGCGGCGGAGGTCGCCGTCGATCACCAAGGTTCGCTTGCCCTGCTGCGCGTGGGCGATCGCGAGGCTCAGGCCGGTGGTCGACTTGCCTTCCCCAGGGTGAGCGCTCGTGATGAGCAGCGTGCGGATCCTCCGTTCGAAGTCCGTCAGAAGGATGGAGTTCCGGAGTGTACGGATAGCTTCTTCGTAGGCCGCCGCCACCGGCGAGGTGGATGCGCCGGCCGAGCCGAAAACTCTCCCGTTGTCGGCGAGCGGCGCCGGCGCCAGTGCGTGCCGCTTGTTCTTCACAACCGGCAGGTTCCCGATCACTTCCGTATCGAACATTCGCCGGACGGAGTCGGGATCGCGCAGCGTGGTGTCGGTTGCGTCCCTGACGAGAACAGTACCGACGGCCAACATTGACGAGAACAGGAATGCCAATAAAAGGTTGAGCTCTACCCGTGGCGACACCGGATCCAGCGGCGGGCGGGCCGCGTCGGCCAGACGGATGTGGTTGTTCTGGAAATTCGCGTTCAAGCCGGCTTCCTGGACCCGCCAGACCAGCTCTTCGTACAGCCGTTTGTCGGCATCGGCCTCCCGCTTGAGCTGCTGATACTCGAAGCTTCTCGCATTGAGCGCGTCGAACTCGTTCTTCGTGGTGACGACAGCCTCCTGCAGCATCGCCTCCCGCCGGAGCGATTCCTCGTACTCGACCTCGACACGGCGCATGATCTTCTCTTTATTGGCTTCCAACTGGCGTTCCAGCTCCGCCAGTTGCGTTGCTGTCTTGCGGTATTCCGGGTGGTTGGCGCCGTACTGTTCACGCACCTGGGCGAAGCGCTCTTTAACCGCATCAAGGCGCGTCCCAATCTGCGCGAGCGACTGGCCCTGGCTCGATACCTCCGCCGCTTCCAACTCTCCGGACTCGATCGACCGGACCGCCGCCTCTCTCTTCACGCGGTCCGCCTGCGCATCGGTGAACTCTTTGTTCAGTTGCAGCAGACGGGCTGAGAGAATGCTCGTCTTCTCTTCCGGGTTGATTACCTTGAGCTCTCTTTCGAACTCGGCGAGCGCCGTGGTGGACCGCTCCATCTTCGCCTTCAACTCCTCGAGTTGCTTGTCCATGAAGGTCGTCAGGCCGACCGAGGCGTTGAACCTCAGGTTGTAGGTGTGCTCAATATAGCTCCGCGCCACTGCGTTCGCGACATCGGCGGCCAACTGTGGATCCTGGGACCGATAGCTGAGCAGCAGCAGGTAAGTGAGCGGCGGCCGGGACACTTCGAGATTGTCAAGGAGGACCGGAGCCTGCTCGCCCTTGTCCGAGTGAAGCTTCCTCTTGGCGAGCGCCCCCTCTTCTTCCTCCAGGATCGGAAACCTCTCGACAACCGGCCGCAGTACCGAGTCCGACTGGATGATCCGCACTTGAGTCGAAAGGAACTGGTCGCTGTCAATGACCGACGCGGCCATCGACTCCTGTCCAATCACCCTGGTTGGCGACTGCCGATCGATGTCAATCGTCGCGGTGGCTTCGTAGATAGGCGTCAGGCGCAGAGAGACAATGAGCGTCAGCAGCACGCACCCGCCCACGAAGAAAAGGATCCCCAACATCTGCTTCCGGAGCACCCAAAGATAGTGCGCGAGGGGCACATGGGCTTCCTCGGGTTCCGCATCGATGTAAGTCGTGCGGCCCATCGGGGCCGGCAGGGGTACTACTTCGCGGTAACTGCCGGTGACGGCGGGGACTCTGCCATTTTGATGATCTTCCATTGTCTCCTCCTGTTTACCGCGAGATTCTTGATGAATAGATCAGCGCAGTGGCGCCGGCCGATGAACCGAACAGCAGGATCTTCTCGAGTGCCGCCGCCGCGATCCGCTTGCCGCGGTCGTCGGGGATATAAAGGATGTCGTTTTCCTGCAGCTCGACATCCGGCGATTTTCGCTTCAAAATCCGTCGAATCTCCACCACGGTCTCTGTTGGAGTCTCGGTCCCGCCGCGGCGATAGATGAACGCCTGTTTCGCGGAATGAGGCAGCAATCCCTCGGACATGGCCAGCGCCTCCAGGACCGTGAGATGACCCTCGCGCGGCATCGGGAACATGCCGGGACGTTTGACATTGCCCGCAACGAACACATGGCCGATTTCCGGAACCGAGACCTCCTCTCCTCCGCGCAACTGAAGATTCAAGGACGGGTCCTTTGCCTCCAGCAAGTTCTTCACCGGCACACGGCGAGTGACGGTGACGCCGCCATCCTCAGCCGGTCGGCTCACCAGGATTTCCGGACCCGCGTTTTCGGTAAGACCACCAGCCCGGGCCAGGGCGTCGAGCAGCGTCACGTCCCCCATCGCCTGAAAGGTCACGGGACTTCGCACCGCCCCGGCCACGCACACAGGACGACTGTGATACTCGGCCACTGTCACCGTCACGATCGGCTTCACCAAAATTTGCTCTTCCTCCAGCGCGGCAGCGATTGCCGCTTCCAACTCGCCTGGAAGCAGACCCGCAACCGGGATCTGCCGCTGCAGCATCGGCAATTCGATTGCGCCGTCGGAGCCTACCCGGACCGTTCGGGTGAACTCCGGCGCGTCGTAGACCTCGATGGCCAGCAGGTCATTCGGACCCAGCGGCTGGGCCGGAAGGTTGGCGTCGGCAGCGGGCAGGTTCTTGGAAGACACCTGTCCGAAGCAGGCAAAGGCGAAACTCAAAGACAAGATCAATGACATCAATAGACGCATGGCGATTTCTCTAAAACCCAGCGAGCTTTCAAACGACTTCGGCAGCCGGCCTCCGCCGGCAACTTTGTCTGAAGTGCAACCGAATGATGCACAAACGTAACGGCATCACTCTCTATGTGTCCCGCGGGTTCCGGTTCTCTCGCGGAGATTCCGTTCTCTCTTGCGTGCCCTCAGGCTCGGCTCGAGCGAGCCCTTCGGACGTCGGGTCCTGTTGAGATGAGAGAAGCGCCCACAGACCGCACTAAATCATTGGGAGGAGTGCTACGAAAGCGTCCGATAGAATGGCCCCGGCAATCGCCATGGTCTGTCTCGCTGCGTCGCTAGGCTTCGTTGTGGCCGGAGCCACCGCCGGACGCCTGGCTTGGGCCGAATGGCTTGCCGGCAGTGGCAAAACGGAAGCGATCAAACGCGCGGTCGCTCTCGTGCCCGAATCGGCTCGCTATCAGGTTCTGCTTGCCAGATCTCTACGGGCTCCCGACCCCGAAGCTTCCCGTGCGGCATTCGAGCGGGCCGCCTCGC
>CAYLSS010000020.1:11707-13481 GCA_964385765.1 uncultured Solibacteraceae bacterium | reverse complement strand
AGTTCGATCACTTTGCCATTCTCCAGCAGCGCAGCGCGTTTCTCGGTCGGAGTGGGAGGACCGGCACGCCGGACGGCTGCTCTCGATCTTCGAGGGCGAGGAGAAGCCGGACGCCCACAGCATGAGCCGCATCTTCGGGGAAGAACTCCCGTCAGGCATTGTGATTGGACGGAAGGCCAGCAAATCCGGATCGGAAGCCGCGGAAGGCCAGCCATCTTGATCGAGTAAGCGTGCCGGATCCAGGAGCGCGAGGAGCTCGCGCTTTGCCCTGTTTTGCTGTTGCGGAGTCGCCGGCGAAGCGGCGACGCTGTTTGGCTCGCGACGCACCTCACTTACAAGGCAAGAAACGGACGGTGGCCTCCATCTCCCTGAGCACGTGGCCGAGTGCGGCCAGCGTCTGGTCCACGTCCTCCTCCGTGGTGTCGCATGAGAGCGAGAAGCGGACGGCGCAGTGGGCTTCCTCCGGGCTCCGGCCCATAGCGAGCAGCACGTGGGTCGGTTCAGGCGCGCCCGATTTACAGGCCGAGCCGGAGGCGAGCGAGACGCCGTGCTGGTCCAGAGCCACCACGACCGATTCGCCGCGCAGATCCGGCAGTGTGAGATTCAGCGTGTTTGAGAGACGCCTTTCCGGGTGACCGTTGAGAATGGCTCCCGGGATCAGTTCACGAATGCCAGCCTCCAGCCGGTCGCGCAGCCCGGACAGCCGGCCGGCTTCCCGCACCGCGGCCACGGCCAACTCCGCCGCTTTGCCCATGCCGGCGATCGCCGGTACGTTTTCTGTCCCGGCGCGCAATCCGGTTTCCTGCTTGCCCCCGTGGGTCAGGGGCTCGAGATCGACGCCCTTTCGCACGTAGAGCGCTCCAACGCCCTTCGGGCCATGAAACTTGTGGGCGGACATGCTGAGAAGGTCCACTCCGAGTTTCTCCACGTCGACGTCGATCCGCCCGACCGCCTGCACCGCATCCGTATGGAAGAGCACTCCACGTTCATGCGCGACGGCCGCCAACTCGGCGACAGGCTGCACGGTGCCGACCTCGTTGTTCGCCATCATGAGGGAGACGAGAATCGTCTCGCCGCCTATCGCCTCGGCCAGGCTTTCCGGGGAGAGCCATCCGTCGGCGTCCGGCTGCAGGTACGTCACACGGTATGCCAGGCGTTCCAGGAACCGGCAGGTCTGGATGACCGCCGGATGCTCGATGGAGCTGGTGACAATGTGGCCGCCGTTCGCCAGTTGCGCGAATGCCACGCCCTTGATGGCGAGGTTGTCCGCTTCCGAGCCGCCGCCCGTGAAGACGATCCGCCGGGGTCGGGCGTGAATGAGGCGGGCTACCTGCCGGCGCGCCGTCTCCATCGCTTCCCGGGCGTCGCGGCCGCGGGCGTGAATTGCCGACGGATTGCCGAATCCGTCCGCCAGAACCTGCAGCATGGTCTCCCGGACCTCGTCGGCCACGGGCGTAGTCGCGTTGTTGTCGAGGTAGACCCTCCGCTTTGGCGCTTCGCGCGGCGGCAGGCGGCCCCCGCCGTCGCCGCACATCAGTGCGGGCCTAGCGGCAGCGCTCTTCTGTAGTTGATCGCCGTCTTCCAGCTTCGCTACGTCGCATAGCAAGGACTTATACACCGGGAAACCGCTAATCTCGTCGTAGTTGGAAACATCGGTCAGTTCGTTGACGTTCCACTCGCGCCAGGCTTTCGGACCCACGGCACATCCGCCGCCCATGTTGCACTCGATGGCGCCCGGAGCGATGTCGGAGGAGACGCGCGCCCGGAACGGCAC
>CAYLSS010000020.1:0-11697 GCA_964385765.1 uncultured Solibacteraceae bacterium | reverse complement strand
TCGCCTGACTCGATGCCTCTGGCGGCGGCATCGGCTGCCTCGATCTCCACGATGGGCTCCGGGTTGTCCTTCACCAGGCCCGAGATGCCGTGATGTTGGGAGCGGAAGTCCGTGTGCGGCCGGGCGCCGGAGTTGAACACCAACGGGAAGCTCTTCGCCAGATCGGGGCTGGCCACCGGACCCTCGATCGGTTCAGTGTACTTCGGCAGCGGCTCATAGCCGTAGTCCTCGAGCGTTGTCGACGAGATCTCGAATTTCCCAGTGGGCGTATCGAAACCGGGCTTACCGTCCGGCCGCAGACCCCCCTTTTCCCATTTCTTGTATTCCATCATCGAAGTTGGCAGTTTCACCCAGCCGCCGGCCGACCGCACGTCCTCCAGCGTGAAGCCGGAACCATGCAGCGCGCACCGGATCATCTCTTCCTCGGTCTGGGGGTAGAGGTGACCGTAGCCGAGCCGCCGGGCGAGTTCCGCCATGATCAGGTAATCGTTTCTTGCCTCGCCGAGCGGCTCGATCACCTTCTCGCGCAGCCGGAACAGCGGTCCATAGACGATATAGGAGTCGATCTCGAACATCGTTGTCGCCGGGAGAACGATGTCGGCATAGGATGCGTCGGCCGTGAGCTGCCGGTCAATCGTCACAACGAAATTGAGTTTCGAGAGAGCTTCCCGCCAGATTGAGGTCCGCGGCCATGAGGTTAGCAGAGAGGCGCCGTGAATCAACAGCGCCCGCAACCGGTAGGGCTCTGCTTCGAGCACCGACTGGAGCAGCCCGGTGGCGTGCGACTCACCCCGGTAGGCGCTGTAGACGGGGAATTTGTCCCGCGCCAAGGCCCGGGGAAGATCCGGGTTTGGTTGATTCGGCGATCGGTTGATCGAAAAGTGCGAGTCGAGCATCGCCAGGCCGATGCCGCCCGGGACGTCGAGTTGTCCGGCGAGGGCAAACAGCGTCAGCACCGCCCTGATGGCCTGGATCCCGGAATTCGAGTACTCGAGCCCCGTATACATAACGGGGCAGGCGCCGGTGGCATTGGCGAGGCGGCGCGCCAGTCTCCGGATCGTCCCGGCCGGCACTCCCGTGATCTTCGCGGCCGCCTCCGGATGGAAATGCTGCACATAGGTCGCCAGGTCGCCGAAGCCGTGGCACCAGTCCTGGGCAAAGCGCTCGTCGTAGAGTTCCTCGCTCAGCAATACCTCGATCATGCTCAGGGCAAGGGCGCCGTCGGTACCTGGCCGGATCGGGATCCACTCGGCTCCGGTGCGCGTCACCGTTTCAGTCCGGCGTGGATCGATGACAGCGATGTCCGCGCCCCTGCGGGCGGCCGCCTCCAAGCGATGCATGTCGAGCGGCGGGGAGTCCGTGGCGGGATTCGCGCCCCACACGACCAAAAACTCCGCGTTCTCCATGTCGGTGAACATATTCACTAACATCCGGCCCATCGTGACGTGCGGGGCAATCATCGCGAATGAGACGTAGCAAAGGGCTCCAACCCCCATAGTGTTCGGCGAACCAAACGGAAACAGCACGTTTGACGCAGACGAAACGGTCACCCCTTTCGGCTGGTACATGTCGCACAGCGAGTGTTCGAACGCACCCCGGCCGGTGTAGATTGCGGCCGCCTCCGGACCGGATTCCCGCTTGATCTGTTCCAGGCGCTCGACAATCGCGTCATAGGCTTCCTCCCAACTGATGCGCTCGAAGTCGTAACTCCCCTTGCCACCTCGCCGTCGCATGGGATGTCGAAGCCGGTGCTCGGAATAGACGATCTCGGGTGCATGTTCACCGCGGCGGCAGATCATGCCCAGGGGATGACCCGTGTCCGCTCGGATGTCCACGAGCCTGCCATCGGTTATCCCGGCTTCCACCCAGCAGCCCGCCGGGCAGATGCCGCAGATCCCCTTCTTCCAGCTCACCGCACCGCTGCCGCCCGATGACATGTCTGGCTCCTCCTTGTCGATCAGGCTATCGCACTGAAGGCTCGGGTGAAACAAACTAAAGGATCTCCATCCCTGCTTTTTGGGTATTGTAAACGACGCCTCGCGACGTGCACATCACCGTCGGCGCCGGACTTCGGGTGGCGTCGCGGTTCGCTATCCTTCAGGAGTATGGCCAAACACGTCTCCGGTTTCGTCTCGATCCTGGGACGTCCGAATGTCGGCAAATCGACGCTGCTCAATGCGCTCATCGGGACCAAGGTCGCCATCGTTTCCGACAAGCCGCAGACGACGCGCACCTCCATACGGGGCATCATGAACCGACCCGACGCCCAGGTAGTCTTTGTCGACACGCCCGGCATCCATCGCCCTGACACCATGCTTAACAAGAAGCTCGCCCAGGAGGTCGCCGGCGCGCTGGAAGGCTGCGATCTGCTGGTGCTCGTCGTTGACTGCACGCGGCATGTCGAGCTCGAAGACGAGCGCGCCGTTGAGCTGATTGCTCATGTAAGTGTTCCGAAGTTCCTGGTCCTCAACAAAATCGACCGGCTCAAGGACAAATCGCGCCTGCTGCCCAAAATCGAACGCTACCGCCGCCTCGCCGAGTTCTCCGAATACATCCCCATCTCCGCGCTAACGGGCAACGGTCTCGATCGCGTCGAACGCGCCATCATCGAACGCCTGCCCGAGGGGCCGCCGCTATTCCCGGAGGACGAGATCACCGACCAGCCCACCCGTTTCTTCGTTGCCGAAATCATCCGCGAGAAGGTGCTGCTGATCACTCGCCAGGAAGTGCCGCATTCAGTCATGGTCGCCATCGATAGTTGGGACGAAACGGACCGCCTCCTCAAGGTAGCCTCGTCCATCGTTGTGGAGCGGGAGGGGCAGAAGGCCATCGTCATCGGGGCTGGCGGGTCCAGGCTGAAGGAGATCGGCGCCGCCGCCCGCCTCGAGTTGGAGGAGGCGCTCGGCAAGCGTCTGTATATCGAGCTGTTCGTCAAGGTCCGAAAGGGGTGGCGTGAAAAACCGGCCTTTCTGAGGGAAACGGATTGGAAGGGGTGACCGCTGTGGCCGTAGAGATCTTGGTTACGATGGAAGTATGCGCTGGATGTTTGCAGCTTTCTTAGGCCTGTTTCTGCTCTTGGCCGCGACTCCCGTTTTGCCGGCCGACGAGCCGACGGACGGCCAGATCCGAGACGAGCTGATGATTAAGCTGGCCGGCGATCGTGACGTCCGCGGCACGCAGATTGTCGTGAAGGTCGAGGACGGAGTCGTGACCCTCGAGGGTCCTGTGCCTGACGAGAAAGGCAAAAAGCGGGCCGAGAAGCTCGCCAAGAAGCACAAGGGCGTGGAAAAGGTAATCAACAAGCTCGAAATCCAAACCCAGTGAACGCCATTTAGCGGGCACTGGCGGGGGCGCCGGGGCTCAGGCGCCCGCCTCAGCGATTGTTCGATCTACACCTTCTCCGGAACCACAAAAGGCTCGCGGTAATCGCGAGTGAGCATTTTGTCGGCTTCTGAGTCGCTCTTGAACCGCTCTGCTTTCGGATCGTAGTGCAGCACCCGGTCCAGCCGGTAAGCAATGTTGCCCAGGTGCGCCAGGCCGGATGAAAGGTGCGCCGTCTCCACGGGGCCGTGCTGGTCCGAGGCCTTTCGGCTGCGGACGGCTTTGATGAAATTGGCGTAGTGGTCGCCGCCCTCGCTGCGCTTTGGACCGGGCTCGCGTTTCCTTCCGAGCAGCACTTCGTAGCCGGTATAGTGATGGATCAGCATCACACCTTCCTTGCCATAGAAGATGTTGCCAACCCCGATCCCGTCCTCGAGATTCGTGCACCAGTGGCGAACCTCGAACTGGATCAGTTTCTTCTGCTCCGGGTAATGGAAGAGAGTGGTGAGCACCTCCGGGGTCTCCTTGTCGTCGTCCCAAAGGAATTTACCGCCCATCGCCGTGATCTTGGATGGAAGTTCGTCGACGCCCAGACCCCAGAGGCACATATCGGTCTCGTGAATACCCTGGTTTCCGACGTCGCCATTGCCGTAGTCCCAGTGCCAATGCCAGTTGTAGTGGACGTAGCGGCGGGAAAAGGGGCGCATCTGGGCAGGGCCGGTCCACAGGTCATAGTCGAGGTATGAGGGCACCGGTTCCGGCCCCTTCGTGCCAATCGAGGGACGCCAGCGAAAAACCAGGCCGCGAGCCATGTAGACATCGCCGATGACGCCATCTCGCAGCATCTGAACGCCCTCACGGAGCGCGGGAGAACTGCGCAACTGGACACCATGCTGCACGATGCGTTTGTATTTGTGGGCTGCCTCCACCATCTTGCGGCCTTCCCAGATGTTGTGGGATCCGGGCTTTTCGACGTAGACGTCCTTGCCCGCCTGGCAGGCCCAGATGGTGGCCAGCGAGTGCCAATGGTTCGGGGTGGCGACGGATACGGCATCGATGTCCTGGCGCTCGAAGACCCGGCGCAGGTCCTGCTCCAGTTCGAAGGTCTGGTTGTACTGTTCACCGAATTGTCCAGCACGCTCTTCGAGCAATTTTCGGTCCGGATCGCAAAGAACCACGACCTTTACGTTCGGCTGGCCAGCGAAGCCTTTCATGTGATCTTTGCCCCGGCCATTGACACCGAGGATAGCGACGCGAATCGTATCATTCGCGGAGGCGGGTCTGGGCTTCAGGGCCGCGGCGGCCGCCCCGGCGCCCATTAAGAAATGTCTGCGAGTACTCATTAGAGGTTTTCCTGAACTGACAGTTTCGTAATGATTCTATCAGGGCGGACTAATCGCCGTCGTCCCAGGAAATGGAGCGAAGACTAAGTGGGGAGCTTCTTGGGTTTTCATCGCGAAGCTTTGTGTATACATTCTGACTGCCGATATGAAGATGAATGCACAGGGAGCAGGTATATGCAGTGTTTGTATTGTGGTGAACGGCTAAGCGTGTCCCAGCGCTTCCGGTACAAGGCCTACTGCTCGAGCGAGCACAGAGACGCGTTTATCAGCCAGCGGGACCTCAGTGCAGTCGACGAGCTGCGCTTGGGCCGTCAGAAGGCCTATAGATCGATGGAAATTAATGGATCCATTGCGCCAGATTCTTTCTCAACCGGCACGGCGGCCGGGGAGGAGAGCATCGCACAGCTTCTCGCTCAAGTCGAGGTGCAATGCCACTACTACCAGAACTTGCTCGACCGGTTGCCTTGCGGAGTGAGTGTATTCGACAGCTCGTTGAAGCTCGTTTACAGTAATCGCAGCTTTCGGGAACTGTTTGAGGCCGCCCCGCGACTCGAAGTCGGAGTCCAACTGTCAGACCTGTGTTCCGGAGTGGAGGCAGCTCACGCGTCGGAGCGGATCCGGCGGACGGGCGAGCAGCAGGAATTCACTGAAACGGTGGGCGACCGCGATGTGCAGCTTCTGCTGGTGTGTTCGACGCCGAACCGTGAAGAGGGCGATCGCGAATATGTTCTATCGGTGCATCTTGCCACGCCCAACGGGGGACGCTGAAACACCGGGCTTGTCCTGAAGGCCGGGAATCAACCTCCGACCGCGGCCGCAGCCGGGGACTCTTTCAGGTCCCCCTCGGCGGCTGCCTTGAGATCGGCCAGGTCGTCTTCCATGGATTTCCGGATGGTTCCGCTCGAGACGGCCACAAAGAGCTTGGCAGCAAGTGTCCGCGGCTCCATTTCGATGCTGCAACGCACGATCGTCTCGTGGCGGCCGAACGGCTCGAACTCGAAGGCGGTGCGATAGTGCACGCCCTGGGAGTATGCCTCGACGGTATAGCCTCTTTCCGCCTCGAAGGCTGTGACCTCCACCTCCCCGGTAACCTCTCGCCCCATG
Organism: uncultured Solibacteraceae bacterium; assembly: GCA_964385765.1. Classification (GTDB taxonomy): domain Bacteria; phylum Acidobacteriota; class Terriglobia; order Bryobacterales; family Bryobacteraceae; genus CAWELS01. The sequence goes on along the minus strand of CAYLSS010000020.1, from coordinate 5,929 downwards.
ATTTTACGCGTCTCGCGCCAGCGCGTCCCTTTGCCCACGGGGTCATCGGTGAGTTTTTGGATTTTTTTGATCCCCGTAATACGACCTGGAGCGCCGTCAAGGTCAGTGCAAAGCGCGAAGACCCTCCCGAGCTTCGCTCCGATAAGCTTGGTAACAGAGATCTTTGCCATAGTCCTCAGGTGCCTCTAAATTTCAGTTGTAGCACGGAGGGGCCGCCGGTGCAGCGGACGCAAATGTCTGCAATAGAATTGCAACCAAAGGACTTCCGACGACGCTATCATGGGAAAGCGATGAAGATTCTGGTTTTCTCGGATATCCATGGCGACCTCCGGGCACTCGAGCGAGCGATGGCGACGGAGGCTGACTACTACATTGCCGCCGGGGACATGGTGAACTGGAGGCAGGGCCTCGACGAGGCGGGCGAGATTCTGTCGCGGCATGCTGAACGGACCTGGGTGCTGCCAGGCAATCACGAGACTGTGGACGACATCGCTGGGATGTGCGAGCAGTATGGCTTGAACAACTTTCATGGCCGTCACTTCGAGGTTGACGGCGTTCACGTGGCTGGTCTCGGCTACTCGACTGAGACGCCGTTCAATACGCCCGGCGAATACACCGAGGAGGAGATGGCCAAGCACCTCGAGCCATTCGAGGAACTCGATCCGCTAGTTCTGATCTGCCACGCCCCACCCATGGGGAGCACGCTCGATGAAATCAAGGACGGTCATGCCGGCAGCCAGGCGGTGCGCGACTTTATTGAGCGGCGCCGCCCCGCGGCCTTCTTTTGCGGCCACATTCACGAGTCCGGAGGGCGCCACGAAACCATCGGATCCACTCTTGCCTACAACGCCGGGAAACAAGGGGTTTTGTTCGATTTTGATAAACTGAAGGTGTGACGATCGAAGAACTCGAACGCGAGTATCAGCCGCTCCGCCAGCAAGCTGTCGCTGTGCGGGGCTATCTTTGACGCCTCCAGCAAGAAGGACCAACTCGACGAGTTGGAAGAGCAGATCTCCGATCCCAGTTTCTGGAGCCAGCCCTCCAACGGCCAGCGCATCATGCAAGAGCGGAAACGCCTGCAGCATGCACTCGCCGACTACAACGAAGTGGCCACGCTGATCTCGGATCTAGACACGCTGTTTGAACTGGCCAGCGAGGGCGAGGAAGACGCTCTGAACGAGATTTCGCAGCAGCTTCCCACTTTCTCGGAACGTATCCAGAAGCTCGAAACCAGCATGCTGCTATCGGGTCCCAACGACGCGCTGAGCGCGATTGTGACAATCCATCCAGGCGCCGGCGGCACCGAAAGCCAGGACTGGGCCGAGATGCTGTTGCGCATGTACCTGCGGTGGGCTGAACGGAATGAATTCAAGACCGTGATTACTGACCGGCTCGAGGGCGAAGCCGCCGGCATCAAGAGCGCCACGTTTGAAGTCAACGGCGACAATGCCTACGGACTGCTGCAGAGCGAGGTGGGCGTGCACCGTCTGGTCCGGATCTCGCCATTCGACCAGGCGGCGCGCCGACATACCTCATTCGCCTCGGTCTTCGTCTATCCGCAGGTCGAAGACGACATCGAGATTGAGATTAACGATAAGGATTTGCGGGTGGACACCTTCGCGTCGAGCGGCGCCGGCGGCCAGCATGTGAACCGCACTTATTCGGCGATCCGGATCACGCACCTGCCGACGAACATCGTCGTGCAGTGCCAGAATGAGCGGTCGCAGCACAAGAACCGCGCCTCGGCAATGAAACAGCTTAAGGCTCGTCTCTACGAACTCGAGCTCGAAAGGAAGCAAGCCGAACACGACGAGATCGAAGCTTCCAAGGCCGACGTGAACTTCGGCAGCCAGATCCGAAGCTACGTCCTGGCGCCCTATCGGCTGGTGAAGGATGTGCGGACGAAATACTCGATCGGCGATGTCGACCGGGTGCTCGATGGCGATATCGACGCGCTGATCCACGCGTACCTGGTCTGGTGCCGGACGGGCAAGACCTTCGGTGATGACTCCGAAGAACCGGCCGCTTAGGGTCCCCGGACCGGCGGAGATTCGCCGCGCCGCCACACTGCTGCGGAACGGCCATCTGGTGGCTTTCCCCACCGAAACGGTTTACGGACTCGGGGCGAATGCTCTCGACGCGGCTGCGGTAAGCCGCATCTTCGAAGCAAAGGGACGGCCGTCGACAAGTCCCCTGATCGTCCATGTCGCGTCTGTCGCCCAGGCGCGCTCGATCGTCTCCGAGTGGCCCGATGCCGCCGGGAAACTGGCGGAGCGTTTCTGGCCAGGTCCCCTCACAATCGTTCTACCCAAGGTGGAGTGGGTTCCAGACTTGGTGACCGCGGGACTGCCGACCGTCGGGATCCGCCTGCCCGACCATCCCGTGGCCCAGGCGCTCATTCGAGAAGCCGGCATCCCGGTGGCGGCCCCGAGCGCGAATCGCTTCACTGAACTTTCACCCACCACGGCCGGTGACGTCCCGGACGAACTTCGGAGATGCGCCGCCTGGGTCCTTGACGGCGGCGCGGCCCCGATCGGCATTGAATCGACGGTCCTTTCCCTGGCCGACGCGAAGCCATTGCTTCTACGCCCCGGCATGATCGCGAAGGCGGCGATCGAGGCGGTCATCGGCCCCGTGGTCGAGTCCGGCGCACGTGGTGGTGCTCACCCCTCGCCCGGCCTGCACCCGAGGCATTACTCGCCCGCGACCCGGCTGGTGCTTGTTCGAGACGGGGCGACGCCGTCCGAGGGCCGCGGCGCCTACATTGGGCATGCGGACCCACATGGCGGCGCCGGCCGGGTCGTCCGGATGCCGGTCACGCCCGCTGAGTACGGCGCCCGCCTCTACGCCGTGCTCCACGGCCTGGATCGCCAGAGCTGGGACTGGATCGCGGTCGAAGAACCGCCGGACGATCCCGAGTGGGCCGCTATTCGCGACCGGCTCGAGCGAGCATCCGGCAGGCAATAAAGAGACGCCGCGACCGATAAAGGCCGCGGCGCCGAGGGTACAAAAGGAGGGTGTTACTCGCCCGGGCCAAAAACCCACATGAAGCCCAACGAGAGCGTGTCCTGATCATCGCTGCTGAAAGGGCGATTGCCGCGCTCGAAGAGCGGGATTGTGGACCAATCGCGCCGGTACTCCAGGCGTGTGACAAGCTGATTCATCGGCTTGAACTCGAGCGTGGCTGTGTATTCCTTAAGAATCTGCCTGACGCCCGTCGAGCGAGCTTCGGTGTCATCGAAATACTCGAAACGCTGTGAGAAGGCCCATCGGTCGGTGAGGTTCAGGCGGGCATAGCCGCCAATGCCCCACGAGAGCTGGCCGGTACCGTCGGGATTCTCGCCCCAGATCGAATCCAGGTTTGCCATTACCTCGAACCGTTCGTGCAGCATCCCGTAGAAGTTCCAGCTCAAGTCACGCTGCCAGCCCTCGTTGGTGAGGGTGTTCTCGGGGCCATGAATCCAGGTCAGGGTCGTGTTGAAGCGGTCGCCTGGCGCCCATGATCCCTGCAGCCCGTAGGTCTTGCCGGAGTTGTTGTCGCGCGCGTTGTCGAATCCGTTTACCAGCATTACCGTGCCGCTGAAAGTGTCGGTAATCGGAGCGCTGAACTTGGCTCCCAGGTGAGAGAACGGCTCGTTCCAGGCCCAGAGGATGCCGCGCGAGTAGTTCCAGTTCAGATGAGATTCGGCGACCTCTAGACCGGCAATGGTGCCGAACAAGCCGACGTCTAGCTGAGCGCCATTGTCGAATTGATAGTAGCCGTAAGCCTGCTGCAGGTAGATGACGTCTTCGAGCGGGCCGGGTTCAAGGCCCTCGCGGAACAGCCGCGCGCCCGAGCCAAACCAGATATCCGCCCGCACGCCGACCGGAATGTCGCGAAACGGCGTTGCCTCGATCTCGACCTTGGCCTGGTTGAGTCCGAAGCCTTTCGCGTTCGGGTTGGTGTAGTACAGTCCATTGACCCCTGAAGCCGGATTGTTGAAGTTATTCGTATAGTAAGTGTCGACAAGGCCAGTGAAAGTAAGGGACTGCGAACCGGTACTGACAATGCCGATTTCCTGCGGATTCGGGTCGGGGGCCTGAGCTGCGTTTACAGGCGTGCCGCTGGAATATCCGACCGGAGGTGCGGCGGGAGGTTCTTGTGGGTAAGCGGCTTTTACCGCGGGCAGGCCACTGCCCGCGACCTTATTCTCGCCCGCGGGCGTGGCGCTTTCACCCTCAAGCTTTGACATGACGATCTGTTCCAACCGATCGAGCCGGGTGCGGAGATCCTCGACCTCGGCGATCAGTTCGTCGCGCGTCATGTCGGCCGGAGGAGGGGGTTCAGCGAAGGCCGGGGCGGCGCACCAGAGCACGACCGCGGCGGCGCAAATCGCCGTTGACTTCTTGAACATATTCATAAGCTCGTCCTTGCGGTAGTTCTTGTTCTATCTCCTCGATCTCAGGCGGAATGTACCGCTCGATAAGTGCCGGCACCACTCCCCGGAGACAGAGATTTAATTTGCGTGGCACTCTAAGTGAGGCGAGTGGAAACGCCCCAACCCCTATTAATGGATCCGAGGCAGAGATATATCGCGATCGACGCCTCGGCGCGCAGCGTGGCGCGCCTCGCAAGGACGGCCTGGTAGCAGTCGATGCAGGTCACCCTCGAACCTTCTTCACACTTTACGCCAGCGTCTGTAAACCATCAAGAAGATTATTTTTATGAGTCGGATTGATGAATCTTCTTAGTAAGGAATCAAGAGGGAACGCAGCAGAACGTTCTCCGCGGTCGCGGAGCGGCTGGGAGGGAAAGAGAAGAGGGCCGGCGCAGCCGGGGGGCCGGCCGGACCTCACTATGGGACTACCAGATCAGCTTGAGGCCGAACTGGAGGTTGCGCGGGCGGCCCGCGCCGCTGATGATGCCAATGTTCCGGTTACCCACCTGGAGGTTGGGAGTCCCGAGCGGCGCATCGGCGGTGACGTCAATGGACTCGGTGAGAACCACGCCGGTCCGGACGGCTCGCTTGAAGCCCTCAGAAGATACTTCGATACGGTACTCGCCAATGCGGAGCGGCGGCGAAACGTAACGGCCGGTCGCATCGGACTGCATCTCGACGCTGGTGTTGGTCGCGACGTGCAGGAAGGTGATGTTGGCGCCGGGGATCACAGCCCCGGTGCTGTCACTGATGGTACCTGTGATCCTCGCGGTCTCCACCTGTGCAAACAGTGAAACGGTGCACAGGAATAGCCCCACGACGACCATTGAGACTCCACGCATTGGGTAGTCCCTCCTTGTTTTTTGGTGGTGTTCGGAATTCCTCTGTTAAGTGTCCGCCATGCCGACCCCATCCGTAAGCACGGCAACCAAACTGGCCTCAATGTCGGACCTTTTTGATTATGCGCCGAGTCGGCGGGGAGGTCAAGCCAATGTAGCAAATGTGATGGCGACTGATGGCAAGCTTGGGTGGACCTTGCCGAACCCGATAAACTTCAACATAGAGAGGGCCGCCCCCGGGCTCGCGGGGATTCCGAGATTCGAGCAGGAGGCGTCCAGAGGCAGTCATGGCGAGAAAACGCAGGGCTCGCAGGCGACGGATGAATCCTAACGCAGAGGAGCCTCGCTCTCCAAATCAAATGACGCGCCGCGGGTCGCCGGAAGCTGACCTGCCGCGGGGAAAGACAGTACTCTTCAGTGTCATCACGGTAGTGGGGTTCTTCGTTCTCGCCGAGTTGGTGCTGGCCATGGTTGGTGTTCGGCCGGTCTTGTATTCGGAAGATCCCTATGTTGGGTTTGCCTCAGGCGTCCACGTCTTTCACGCCCGAGCTGCACCTGACGGTGAAACATACCTTGAGACCGCACCCAACAAGCTCCAGTGGTTTAATCGCCAACGCTTCCCGGCAAAGAAGGAGCGCGGAGTTCTTCGCGTTTTCAGCGTCGGTGGTTCAA
>CAYLSS010000019.1:0-13527 GCA_964385765.1 uncultured Solibacteraceae bacterium | reverse complement strand
AGACCGACCCCGCCGACGCCGCGTTCGAGAACCAGCAGCTTATCGACGGCGCGCGGCTCATGTTCTACCCGTGGCCGGAGGAGTGGATGCCGCCACCCGATCCCGGCGCCGCATGGCGCAACCGTCTCGCCTACGCGATCTTCGGCCGCGAAACGCTGCTCGACCCCGGCGATCCGCGCCCGTGGGATCATGCCGGCGTCGCCGTCGGTCTGATCGCGTTCGACGATGCATGGGAACCGCTGTTCCTCGACCGCTACGCCGTCGTTCGCGCCGCCACTCCGAGAACGCACCGCCCGCTCCGCAGCCTGGGACTCGTCGGCGCGGGTGACAAGCGACTGCTCCAGGCCCGCCTCAACCAGCTCGCAGAGCACTGCGGATCGCTCGATGACGCCGCGACCGAATTCGCAACGGAGTTTGTCCGTCTCCCGCCCGCCGGTCTGCTGCCGCGCGAGTTGCTCGACCTCTCCCCGCCGGACGGTATCGTTTTCACCGCCGAGCTCGCCGAGCAGGACGGTACGTCAGCCGGCCGTGCGCGCGTCACGCTAGCGCCAGTTATAGACAATGCCGGCAACATCAACGACGTCACCCTGCGATTCGAGATCGCATACCGCTTCACCGACGTCGGCGCGCGCGTTGACACCGAAGAGCTTTTCATCCAAAGCATCGATCGGCGGCTGGTCGTCGCGGACGCGGGCCAGATCGTCGGCGGATCGCTCGAGCCTGAGGGCGAGCTGCGCCTCGAACGGAACCTCTCGCAGCTACCCGCCGGCAATCTCGAGGCCGCCACCAATCTATTGAACACGACCGGGGAAACGGGCTTCGAACTGGTCTTCGAGGTGGTCAACGGCCGCCGCTCCACTATCAGTGGTGCGATTCAGCGCGCCGTCTGGTCGGTGAGCCCCGCCCTCGCCGGTTTCCCGAACTGGATCGCCGACGCTGCTCCGGTTCCCGTTGAACAGCTTGATGCAGTTGTTGCCGAAACGGCCGGGCAGGCCCCCATCTCCGCCACTGACCGCGTGCGCTTGCTGGTTCCCGTGCCACAGGTGGTCTACGACCCGCGCCTGTTGCTCGTCGACGGCCCCGATCCAGCCTTCGCCACGTTCATCGCCGAGAAGGTCGAGGTCCGAGACGACTTCCTCCTCCGCCGTGCCGAGGTCCGCCGCAAGCAGAACGCGCTCCACCACGCGATTCACGGCGAAGACATCGAACTGCCCGAGGACCCCGGCGCGAACCCCGACGAGCAGCCTCCGCCCGCCGGCGCAGCTCCCGTCGAACCCGACTTCGGCACGGAGCCGACGGACGCCGGCCTTGCCGTCACGCGCCTTACCGCTTTCTTCGAGAACTCCGTCGCCGACGCGCCGCTGCGCGACTCCCTCAAGCAACTCGTCAATCCCGGAAGCGAAACATTCGCCGGTCTGCAGGTCTTCATCAAGAACATCCAGGACCACATCCGAAAGGCCGACGACCACATCGACCTCAGCTTCACCCGCGTGAAGGCGGACGTCTACCGGGTGTTACAGTTCGTCGTCGGCGAGGCCGAGGCCACGCGCCTCGGAACGTCGCCCGCTCTTGCCGCCATCGCCAAGACCACCAGCGCCGCGGTTGCCGGCGAGCAGATCCGCAACTTCTACCAGATGTCCAAGGAGCAGGAGGTGCCGCGCGACCGTCCCACGCGGCCTGCGCCCTCTTCGCCCACGTCTCCCGCTGGCGGCGGAACCATCGCGCTCAGCGCGGGCCTGTTCAATCCCGGCGCGACCTTCAGTATCGAAGCATTTCCGACCCCCGTTCGCGGTGCGATCTCCGGCGAGCCCGAGCGCATCAGCCTTCTGCGCGAATCCGCCGCCGGGAAGTTCCAGTCTTTCGGAGTGAAGACCCCCGCCCCCGACATGACCGCTATCACCGGCGAAGCGCCCGTCGTCGGACAGACCCAGGTACGCACGACTACCGTCGCCTCGCGGTTGGAAGCGCCCAAGTCCACCGAGGCGCGCGACTATGCTCTCGCCACCAAGTTCCAGGTCTACAACGGGCTGAGCACCCTCGATCTCAACCTCGACGACGTCTTAGTGCCCGGCGTCTCACGGCGGCAGGAAACCGGCCCCAATCAGCCGAACATCTTTCTCGCGCCGCAGGTCCCGTTTCGCGAATTGGAGCCCAACGCGGTCCTCGCCGAGCCGCAGGAGCACCTGCTCGATGAAGGCGCGTACTTCGCCAACGGCGCCGAGCTGCTGGAACACACCGTGACCGCGCTGCGCGCCGTCGAAGGCCGTGTCAATCGATATCGCGAAGTGCTCGCCGAAGCGCAAAAAGCGATGCGCGAAATTCAGGTTCTCGAAGCAAAGGCCGGCGAACGTCTCGACGAGATCGCCGACTCCCTCGGCGAGGCACGCCACGACGTCACCGTCGCGCGCGCGCTGCTTGATGAAGAACAGCGCCGCGTGGACGCCATCAACCGCCGCCGCCGCGAGATCATCGAACAGCACGTCCGCTTCCTCGCCTACCGCCGGCCTCGCTCGGCGGAGCGCCCCTGGTCGCGCCCGGTCCATACGCTCGATCCGGGTATCACTGAATTCGGCGCGCCCCGCTGCCTGTCGGCGGATGCGCGCCTGCCCGACGAACTCCATGGCGTCGTGAATCTCTTCCGCGACGCTCCCGTCAAATGGTTCCCGTCCGTGCGCAAGCTGCTCGAGCGCGTCGATCGCCTCGACGTTTTCCAAGCGTGGCTCGGCGTCGCCCGCCGCCGCGCCATTCAGACGCCGGTCCGCGCGCTACCGATTGCCGCCGCGCCTGCGGGCCGGCCCGCGTTCGCCTCGGCGATCAACGGTGTATTCCAGGCGCGCCAATCCGCGCTTCAGATCTACCGAGCCGGCGCCGCACAGCTCGATCTCGGTTCTCTGCGCCTCCAGAGCTGGCGTGGAGCGCGACAGGTCGCCGAGGAGGTCGTTTCGCTCGGTGACGTTATCGACGGCGCGCACGGCAAACAGGTTGCCTCCCAACAGGCCGCCCGCGAACTGGAGCGTATCGAGAGCGCCGCCGGCTGCCTCTACTCAGCTTTCGGCCGCGTGCCGCCGGCCATCCGCTTGATCTGGGCCCAGCAGTTGAGCCAGTTTGATGCCCCAGTCAACCTGCGCAACCTGCAAGTGCTGCCGCGCTGGAGCTCCGTCGACACCCTCGACCGCCGCGAACTCCAAGCCGTCACCGATTTCCTGTTCCAGCGCGTCGACCCCGCTCAGACTGAAGCCTCCGAGCTGGTCAGCGACCTGGTTCGTTGCACCATCCTCATCGCCAGCCATGCACCTGTCGGCCAGATCGTCGAGGGCCGCGTCGCCGAACCGAGCGACGTGCGCGAAAACGGCTCGGTGCGCCTCAACGTCGATATCTCGCGCGTGCGCATCGGCATGAACGTTGTCCTGTACGCGGGCCAGCAGACCGCTGCGCATGCCGTGGTCGAAGACGTGAGCAGCGGGTTCGCGATGACCCGCATCGTCCAGGCAATCCAACCTGGTGCGCGGCTCGCCGCCGACGCGAGGGCGCAGTTCGTCGGATCGGGCCCGCTGCGGTTGCTGAGTTGATCATGGAATCGCGAAGCGTCCACAACCTGCATCTCACCGGCCCGAACCGGGATGCGGTACGCCGCGGGGTGCTGAAACTCGAAGACGCGCTCCGGACCGCGTCAGTGCCCGCTATCAGCGGCGCCCGCCAGCTTCTCGTACGGCATTTGCGGCTGGATGAGTTCGCGGTGGACGCGAGCCCCGCATCCGTGGCATTGCGGGTGGAACGCGCTCTGCGTGAGTGCGGGACATCGGCCGTCTACGCGCTTGCGCCCGGCGCCGCATCCGCTCCCGCCGTCTATTTTCGGGACACCGTGGAGCCGGTTACCGAACTCGCCGCGCGGCTGGCATCCGGATCATCGCCGCCCGCAGCCTGGTTCTGGCCGCTCGCGGTGCGAGGATGGACGCCATCGACGCCGCGCCAGATCGCGCTACGCCTCTGCTGGCGGGCAGTCCGCGAGACACGCCATTCGCAATCGGCCGCCGTCGCCGCCGGATTCGTCGCCGAACTCGCTTCACGCAACCTGGCCGATCCCGTGCTCGCTGTGCTCGAACCCGCCGACGGCGTCGAATTGCTGCGCCATGCCGGATGGACCCACACAATCTCGACCCCTGCTCCATCTCCCGCACCGCAAACGACGGCTCGAATCACGACACCACTCGCAACACCGGAGCTTGTCCTCGTCGCGCGATGGGCTCGCCAGTGGGGGCGCGACGACGCACGCACGCTCTGGCTGGCTGGCGCTCTGCTCCAATCCCGCATCCCCGCGCTTGCCCAGGGTCGCTCGTTCGCGTTGGCCGTCCGCGACACCATCACACACGCTGTGATTCAGAAGGCGCCGCTCCCACCGCAGCACGACGCGTCGTTCCCACCGCAGAACGCGCCGCTCCCACTGCCCGACGCGCCGCCAACTATGCCCAGCCCCGCCAAGCTTCGCCATTCCGCTCGATCCACCCGCAAAACGCAACGCTCCGTCGCCGAACCCGCACCCGTCACTTCCGTCCGCGACGTTCTGCCCGACGCCACGTGGCCGGAACACGCTGGCGACGCCGGCGGTCGCGATGCACCCGCTGATTCTCTCAGCGACTGCGCCGGCGTTCTCTTCCTGACCGGTCTCTTCCAGCGCCTGGGCATGCACTCTTTCCTTGACGAACACCCGCACTGGGTTGACGCCGACTTCCCTCGCGTGCTCATGTCCCACCTTGCCGCGCGCTTCGCTCGATCGCCGCACGACCCCGCGCTCGCCGCACTGGCAACCGACGCACCCGCCGCGGCCGGCACCTGGTTTGTCGCACCTCCGCAATGGAAGCGGCTCTGCCGCAGTGGGCGCCTCCGCCTGGCTCGCGACGCTCCGGCCTCCGGCCGCCGGATCCTGCTCGATCCTCTGGGACGTCTGCCGCTCGCACAGTGGCGCCCATCGCGTCCAGCGAGCGCCGTGCGCTTCACCGCGAACCACGGAATTCAGCGCGCTCGCCGTGCAGTCACCGAAGACGACACCGGCCTCCTCGTTCGCGCCTGGACCGAAGCCGCCCGCCGCTGGTGCCGCCGCCAGACGCGCGTCAGTCTCTCCAGCGTCGTGCGCCGGCCGGGTCTCATCGTCCCGACAAAGACCCACATCGACGTCGTGTTCGCGCATCACCAGGCCGACGTGCGCATCCGGCGCGCGGGCCTCGACATAGACCCCGGCTGGGTCCCGTGGCTCGGCCGCCAGGTTCACTTCCACTACCGCGACCCCGACGAGGTGGAGCATGCTCGGTCACGCTGAGTCCGTGGCGCTCGCGCCGTCGCTGGTCGATTGCGCCCTCGCGGCCATCGCCGCCGAGGTGCTCGAGAACGCGGCGACAGATGCCTACCCCGAGCTTCGGTATCTCTCTCGCGCGCGTGACCGCATCCTTCGTGATTTCCCCGACTGGACAACCGCGCTCGGTTCGTCGCTCTCCGATCCCGTCGCCGTCGACGAATCCCTTGTCCGTCTCGAACGCGCGCTCGGCCTGCGACCCATCGAAGTGCTTGCGGCCGCGCTCGCCTCGGCCGTGGAAGGCGATGCGATGGTCGGCCGCGCTCTCACACGCATTCAGGCGCCGGTCGGCGGCTCACGCCCCACCATCGGTCTGCTCGCCGCCGTGTCCGCCGATGAGCGCCCAGTAGAGTCGTTGGTCAGTGGGGCGGCGGTACGCACCGGCCTGCTGGCGGTCCTGGGCGCCGATCTGCCGGTCGCCGAGCGCAGCCTCGCAATGCACCTGCACTTGCACCTCGCGCTGCACGGTTTCGACGGCGGAGTCCCGGGCGCCACGATCGGACTGGGTGACATGCCACCTGTGCCTCTGCCACCTTCGGTCGAAACAGGCCTCCGCAGCCACGCTGGCGCACTCGCCGGCGATCACCACACCCTCGTCGTCCGCACAGCCTCGCCGAGCGAAGGTCGCACCGTCTGCTCGGAAATCGCGGACCGGCTCGGCTTGCGGCCGCTGTTCATCGACGACGTCCCCATTGCCGGCCTCGGACCGTGGCTGCTGTTGCGCCGGCTGATTCCCGTCTTCTGTTTCGAACTCGCACCCGGTGAACGAAAGCGGCTGCCGGAGACGCCTGGCTATCAAGGGCCCGTAGTCGCGCTCTGCGGGCCGGACGGCGCTGTGGAATCGCGCGGCGAACCAGCGCTGAGCTGGCTGATTCCAACGCCGAGGGAAGAAGAGCGCCGCTCCCTGTGGCTGGCGGCCATTGGCGACCCGCGCTTGAGCGAACAACTTGCCGGCAGCCATCGCCAGGGGTGCGGCCGCATCGCGCAGCTCGGACGGCTGGCACGGCGCCAGAGTCTGCTCCACCGCCGCGAGGTTCCAGCGATGGACGATCTCCTCCAAGCCGCGTGGGCCGGCGAGGGGCCGGGTCTCGAAACACTGGCACAGCCGCTGCGTGACCCGATACCCGACGAGGCGCTGGTCGCCGGCGCGCACCTGCGAGCCGGCCTCCGCCATCTCGAGCTTCGCTGCCGTTCGCGCGAGCGCCTCACCGAATCTCGTGGCGCGTCGCTCAAGGCCCGCTACCGTCCCGGTGTACGCGCTCTGCTCGTCGGCCCCTCGGGCACGGGAAAGACGCTTGCCGCCGGATGGCTCGCCACCCGCCTTGGCCTGCCGCTCTATCAAGTCGACCTTGCCGCCATCAACAGCAAGTACATCGGCGAAACCGAGAAGAACCTGGCCCAACTGCTCGCCCGCGCCGAGCACGCCGAGGTCATTCTTCTGTTCGATGAGGCCGACTCCCTGTTCGGGAAGCGCACCGAGGTCCGCGACGCCACCGACCGCTTCGCCAACTCGCAGACCAACTACCTGCTCCAACGCATCGAAACCTTCGACGGCATCGCCCTGCTCACCAGCAACAGCCGCGCTCGGTTCGACTCCGCTTTTACCCGCCGCCTCGACATGATCGTCGAGTTCTCCGCACCCGGTCCCGAGGAGCGTCGCCTGCTCTGGCAGTCCCATCTCGGCCCCGGCCACAGCCTCTCGATGGCGAACATCAACCAACTCGCCTCGACCACCGATCTCTGCGGCGGCCACATCCGCAACGCCGTCCTGATGGCTTCCGTGCTCGCGGACCAGCAGCGCCGCCCCATCCGGTTTGCCGACGTCGTCGAGGGCCTGGCCTGCGAGTATCGGAAGCTCGGCCGGGCCATGCCGCTCAGCCTGGAGGACGGAAAGCAATGATGCTGCGCTGGAACAAGCTATTTGACTCGCTGGCGCGGACCGAGATCCAGTTCGCATCCCGGCGAGTGCCCGCCTTCCAGGTGTGTGGAGGAATAGGACTCCTGCTGGCGCTGGTTACCGGCGCGGGCCTTGCTCGCTTCGCCGCCCTGTCGCTGCCGATGGTGGCTGTGCTGGGGCTCAGTGGTTGCGCGACGTTCCTCGTGCTGGCGATGGGCGAAAAGGTGCTGACCGGGCGGGAGCGCCTCGTCTACTACCATCACCAGACTGCTGTGCTCATCGTGTCCGCCGCCGTGCTATGGGCGATGGGACGGCCGGTACTGCTGTACCTCGACGTGGTCGCTCTCGGCGTGGGAGTGTTCCTGGCGTGCGGGCGAGCGGGCTGCCTGATGGTGGGCTGCTGCCACGGACTCCCCTGCCGGTTCGGAGTGCGCTACGGCAGCCGCCACACGCGCGCCGGGTTCACCGCCGCTTTGGAAGGGGTGCGCCTCTTCCCGGTGCAAGCGGTGGAGGCGGCGTGCGTGATCGCCGCCGTACTGTTCGGCGCGGCGCAGTTCCTGAATGAATCGGCGAGCGGCTCCGCCCTTGTTTCGTACCTGCTCCTGTACAGCATCGTCCGTTTCCACCTGGAGTTTCACCGCGGCGACCCCGGTCGTTGGCGCGGCTTCGGACTGAACGAAGGCCAGTGGACCGCGCTGGCGCACTGCGGCGGCCTGACGTACGCCGGCGCGGCCGGATGGCTGCCCTTGGAAGACTGGCACTTCGCGATCGCGTGCGCGCCGCTCCTCGGAGTCGTCTGGTGTATCGCTCGTGGCGCGCGGCGGCCGGCTGTAAATCGAATCGCTGCCTCGCGGCCGCTCGAAAGAGGTGTCAGTTGAGCCGCACTGCAGAGCGCGAAGGCGTGGACGCCGGGCAGGAGGCATCCGCTACCCGGACCGTCCCTCGCCACGAGGACCGCTCTCCTGTCCACGAGGCCGGCGTGCCTCTGTTCCTCATGCCGCCACTCGCCCGGACCGGCGTCCGCATCCAGCGCAAACCCGACGACCCCTCTCCCGCCGCACCCGCACCCGCGCCCGGCCTGATCGTCGACGACGCCGCCACGCCCGGCCAGCTCACCAAAGGCGAATTCATGGCGCAGCTTCGGACCGAGGTCTGCGCCGCGGCCGAAGATGCGCTGGCCGGCACTCACTGGTCGGCGGTCGGATGCCCGTGGATCGACCGCTGGTTCGACTACTACGGGGGGCAGAGCAGCGAGCACATCGAGAAGGCGCTCCACCGCTACGCGCCACAGGCGGCTGGCGCCAGCACCGCGGCCGACTACATCCCGATCGTCACCGCCCGGATTCGCGAGGCGATCAGCACATGGTCGGCCACCGGCGAAACGCCCGCGCTTCCCGAAGGCGCGGCCGCGTCCGGCGCCGACGACGGCCAGGTTCAGATGAAAGGTGACGGCGCCGGCGCCACGGGATCATCCGTGCGAAGCCGGCTTGGACGCGGCGCGCCCATGGACGGTGGCGCCCGCACGCGGATGGAAGGGGCCTTCGGAGCCGACTTCTCCGGGGTCCGTGTGCACAACGACCCCTCGGCCGCTCGCGCCGCCCGCGACCTCAACGCCCGCGCCTTCACTATTGGCAACGACGTCGCGTTCGGCCGCGACCAGTATCAGCCCGGTACGATGGCCGGCGACGCGCTCATCGCGCACGAGTTCGCGCACGTCGTGCAGCAGCGCGGTGGTGGTCCCGTGGCCGATGCCGGCACAGGCCCGTCGAACCTCGAAGAGGAAGCGGACCATTCCGCGGTGGGCGCAGTCGCCAGGTTGTGGGGCGGAGCGATCGACGGGTTGGCCGGCATCGCCGAGAACGCTATGCCCCGGCTACGGTCGGGGCTGCGCCTCCAACGCTGCGGCGAGGCGCCATCCATCGAGAGTCTGGAGCTGCCGGCGGAAAAGAAACCAAAGTCTGCCGACGAAGCCGCCGACAGGATTGCCAAGCTGCTCAAAGGCAGTACCGGCGACCCCGAGGAGCACCAGATCCTCGGCATCATGCTGGCGCTCGAGCCGAAGCAATACGCCGAGCTGATGACCAAGCTGGCGGCGATCAAGGAGGGCGGCACTCCGCTCATCGGGCGTTTGTACGAGGACATGGACGGCGCCGAGCTGCAGATCTATCGCGAAATCAACAAAGCGAAGCTCCTGGCAGCGAAAGCTGGAAGCCCGGAGAAGATGGAGGAGACGCTGGCCGCGCTGGAGAAAGGCGAAGGCACGGTCGGCGAGTACCGCTACGACCCGTCCAAATTCACGTCCCCCTCCACGTGGGGCGAGCGCGCCATCATCTGGAAGGGCGGCTACACGTCCGAGGGCAAGGCCAAGTTCACCGAGTCGTATTGGAACTGGACACTGGGCAGCGAGGAGCGCAGCCACGAGAAGATGGGGCCCACCGACTTCGCCGTACTCAAGGAAGGCCCCAGCGGCAAGCGTAGCGTGGTCACCGGACTCGACCTGGTTGCGCTGGCCGACGCGCACGAGAGCGACTACTTCTGGAGCAACGTCAACGTCATCGGTATCTTCGTTGGCGCCGGCGCGATCTCCGCCGCGAAGACGACCCTGGGCAAGGTTGCCGTGGGAGTCTTCGAGGTCGCCATACCGGCTGCGGGCCAGTACGTGAGTGACCACCAGGATGAGATCGCCGCCCTGCAGGGTGGAAAGGAATTTCTGCGCGCCTGGCAGATCTTCAACCTCGCGATGGCCGGCTTCGGCATCGGCAGGCTCGCCTGGGGAAGCGGCCGCGCCGTTGTCGACCGCGTGCGCACCAGTGGAAAGGCCGTGGCCGAAGGCAATCCATCGAGCGCCATCGCGGCGGAAATTGGCGAACAAGCCAACACGGGGGATGAAGCCTTCGAGGAGGCCGCGATTCCCGCTCTGCTGGAGACCGCCGGCTACAAGCCCTCGCAGATCGACACCTTCACGAAGGTCTTCGAGAAGGCGGGCGTGAACACCGAACGCCTCGGTGGGCTGAGCGAAGACACGCTGACCGCGCTCCGGCAAGCCGATGATGCCGCCAAGGAGGGCCTCCTGTCCGACGCGATCCAGAAGCTCGACTCCGCGACGGAACTGTCCGAGGCCGAGCGCAGCGCGCTGGCTTCCGCCATGTCGAAGGAACGCGGCGTCGACGATATCGGCTCGTTCCGCGGAACAAAGGACCTCGACAAGGACAAGATCGCCGCTCTGCGCCAGGTGGGCACTGCGCTCGAGTCGCAGTTCCCGATCCTGAAGCAGTTGCCGCTCAGCCCGCCGGCCATATCGCGCATCGTCTCCAAGGGCCCGGACGTGAACGCGATGAAGGGCCAGCTACTCGAGGAGTTGGCCGCCACACTGGTCAGCCAGAGCATGGCTACCTCCGCCGGGCGCGCCAAGCTCGGGCTCACCGGAGCATCGGGCGACGCCGTGTTCATCGAGGGCCACCGCATTCAGGACGCCGCCGGCCGGCAGATCACCGACGGCATGATCGCCGTCAAGGAAGGCGACAAGTATCGCATCCTGACCGTGATCGAGGCTAAGGCGGGCAAGGGAGCGGCGAAGGGCCTGTCAAAGAGCAGCGCGGCCATCAAGTCGATGTCCCGGGCCGATCGCGAGGAGATGTTCCGCGTCATCGCAGAATCGGCCGACGAGAAAACCAAGGCATTCATCAAGAAGAAGTTTCCTGATGCTCTCGATGACTTCGAGAACGGCCGGATCAGCAAGCTCAGCGACGAGGTGATCGACGAGGTCAATACCAACAGGACGCTCCGTTCGAGCGAAGCCAAGCTGACCGCCACCGAGGTCGGCGGCCAGGTCACACGCGACGTGGAGCGTCTGTATCCGAATGTGGACGAGACGTCGACGACCCTGAAGATCGACGGCCAGTCCGTGGAGGTCACGCTCTCTCCCACGAAGACGAAGTTCATCGGAGCCCTGCCCTCGGACGTCCCCAGCGGCGGCATCACCAAGACCCTCACCGACATCAACTACAACTTCGCAGCCGAAGCGCTCGGTATCAGCCAGAAGGACCTGATCAAGCTGGCCGAGGAGTTCTTCCAGCGCACGCAGGCGGGATCGCCATGAAACGCGAATCGCATCGCAAGCCGAATCCGAGAAAGCCGAGCTTTGCCCTGGCCAGCCGGCAGAGCGAGCGGGAGGAAACCGGCGCTCGCAGCAACGTGCCCGCTGGCCGTTCCGACACCGGCCTGCCGCTCTACCTCCAGCGCAAGGCGGAGCCCGGCGCGCCCGCGGTGCCCGAACAGACAACCGCAGCCGCCGGGCTGATCGTCGAGGACGACGCCAGCGATTTGGCAGCCGGGCAGATGATCAAGAGCCAGTTCCTCTCGCAGTTGCACGCAGCCATCTGCGCCACCGCCGAGGAAGCGCTCGCGGGCACCGTGTGGTCCGTCGTGGGCTGCCCGTGGATCGACCACTGGTTTGGCCACTACGCCGGGCAGTCCGCCGAGCATATAGAGAAGGCGCTCCAGCGCTATGCCCCGGCGGCTGCGGGCGCCGCATCCGCCGCGGACTACATCCCCATCGCCGCCGCGCGCGTTCGCACCGCAATCCAGGAATGGACGTCCACCGGCGAAGTTGCCGAAATGCCGGAAGATGTTTCATCGACTCCGGACATGCTCGCCAGAAAAGACGATGGCGGCGGTCCGACCAAACACGGCCCGGCCTCCGTCAGCCGGCGGCTCGGGTCCGGCCGGCCGATGGACTCCGGCGTACGCCGCCGGATGGAGTCGGCCTTCCAAACGGACTTCTCCGGTGTCCGCGTCCACACCGACGGCGCTGCTTCTAGCGCGGCCTCCGACGTCCACGCCCGTGCCTTCACGGTCGGCCGCGACGTCGGTTTCGCCCGGGGCCAATACCAGCCCGACACAGTAATGGGCGACGCTCTGCTCGCCCACGAACTGGCCCACGTCGTCCAGCAGCGCGAAGCGGGCGGCCGGCTGAGTGGCGGCGGTGAACCGCCGGGGCTCGAACACGAAGCCGACACGTCCGCCATCGGCGCGGTCATGTCGCTGTGGGGCGATCTCGCCCGGAATGCGATGCCGCGCCTCCGCTCGGGGCTGCGCTTGCAGCGCTGCAAAGACGAGCGCCAGGAGGAGATCGAGCGCCTCGCGAAGGTCCAGTACAAGTTCATGGAGGACAAGCGCAAGCAGCAGGAGGCGGAGTCGGGTAAGAAGGTCGAAATGGGCGAGGTGGTCACTGGCGACGTGCAGAAGCACAAGTTCAAGAAGAATCCGGTGGATGCCTGGACAAAAGACCTCACAGACGAACAGAGGGAGAACTGGAAGAAACGAGCGGCTGCCATTTGGCCCAAAGTCATTGCCAGCGTGAAAGGGACCGAACTGGAGAAGACCACTGACGGCATCACGTACGATTTCGACCCCAAGAAAGCTCTGGAGAAAGGCTGGTACGCGTGGCAGAGTGGAAAAACGCTCGGCTTCGGCATGTCCTGGGTCCAAAACGCGGAAGCGGATGTCAAGAACGCCTGGCCGAATCTGGCCCACGAAATGGGCGGGCACTTCGAGTATGGCAAGACGTACGCTTCCGAAATCATGAAGATTGTTCTCGACAAGCTGCCCAAGTCCGAACGCGACAAGCTGGTCGGCACCGATGACGCCAAGCAGGAGTTCTTTGAAACCTACGAATATGCCGAGACCGAGATCTACTCCGCCGTGCGCGAACGCCGCTACCGCGTGCCGGCCGATGGGAGTAAACCCCCGACGACCGGGTCGATCCATCCGGACAAGAACATAGCCGTGCGGCTGGCGGCCATCAAAGAGCTTTACGCGCCCGAGGTACAAAAAGCGATCATCAAGGTATTGAAGAAGAAGATCGACGAGAGTCCCGACATCCTCGATCGGGACAAGAAGTACTTCGCCGAACAGGTAAAGGACATGCTATGAGCCGCTCAATGGCGGAACGTAAACTGGCTGACCTGGCGGCCGATGCGCCAGGACTCCAGGAGCGTGCGGAAGCATGGTTCCTGGAGCATCGCGAAGAAGCGGGACCAACTCTGATCGCTGCGCTTGGCGATGACGGCTGGGGGTCAGTAACTCACTGGCGCGCGATGCGCCTTCTATCTCGACTTCAGATTCGCGAAGCTTTGCCGGCCATCAAAGAACGCCTCAACGCCGGCAGTGAGCGGAATGACCCGGTTCTGATCCACGGAGCAGAAGAGGCACTCGCCCAGTTTGAGCCCTAGCTACTTCCCGGCGCAAAATTTCCCAGTGAAGTCCTGTTGAGAGAACAACA